>NZ_QSCK01000020.1:0-78531 GCF_003463035.1 Roseburia sp. OF03-24
AATTTGCCAATCGTAACCCCCCAGAACCACCCTACACAAGGAAACTCCTGTCACCCACAAACCAGCATTTGTGATATGCGTAATTGCGCAAATAAGATTTCACATTATGTGCCAGCCCGGCACAGGAAAGAGGATTTAATATGTTATGGGATACGCATATGCACAGCCAGTTTTCCGGCGACAGCCACACACCGCAGGAAGACATGATCGCTGCTGCAAGACAAAAAAATTTAAAAGGAATCTGTTTTACAGACCATCTTGACATTGACTATCCGGACGAACCGGAGACATTTTTGCTGGATCTGCCGAATTATGTCTCTTCCGTGGATGCAATGCAGGAGAAATATAAGGAAGTTCTTCCAGTTCGACTCGGCATTGAACTTGGGTTACAGCCGCATCTTGCCTGCATACATGCTGACATCCTGTCACAATACCCGTTTGATTTTGTGATCGGTTCCTCACACGTCATGCACGGCGTTGATCCTTATTATCCGGCTTATTGGGAAAATCACACGGAGGAGGAAGGCTATCAGGAATATTTTGAATCCATTCTGGAAAATATCGCAGTTTTCGATGGTTTTGACGTCTATGGTCACATCGACTACGTGGTAAGATACGGTCCAAATAAAAATGCCAGTTATTCCTATCAGAAATATGCCGACATCATCGACGAAATCTTAAAGGCTCTTATTATCAAAGGCAAAGGGATTGAGATCAACACCGGCGGTTTCAAATACGGACTCGGTCATCCGAACCCGACAGAGGACATCATTAAGCGCTATCATGAACTCGGCGGGGAGATCATCACGATCGGTGCCGACGCACATCAGCCGGAGCATGTCGCATTTGATTTTGAAAAAGTTCCTTCTATATTAAAAGATGCCGGCTTTACGCATTATACGGTATTCCGAAAAAGGAAACCGGAATTTATCCCGATTCCCTGATTGAAGTCGCTGATAGGAATGCCGGGGGCAAATAGTGCATTCAGGTTTATTGATTGGTAAATTGCACAAGACCGCGCCCCAGCCTCCTGTCATTTTAAAGTCTCACTGTGATTTAACACCGACGTACTATATAAAAACAGCACATCCTGATCTTTAAAATTAATATAGTTTCCAATCCGCTCCACGGGCAGATACCGGATATCCACCAGTGTGATCTTCGCATAATCTTCTGCCAGGAGTGGGGCGATGCTGCTTCCAAAGGAATCCCGGAACATGACCAGTTCCCGGTCTGTTTTCGTATTCGGATTTTCAATCGATATCAGGGATTTCGATCCTCCCAGAAAAATCTCATACATATCATTCCCCGTTGTTTTTTCCATGTCGTAAATCTTATTTTCCGCTCGGTTTTCATAATCATACACGATACAGTTTTCAAGCACGTCATTATCCAGATAATACAGTGTATCAGGCTGTCCATGAAGTGCGAGCTGTCCATAATAGACACCGTAAAATGGATTTTCCAGTTCTTTTGTTTCGTATTCTGACGCCGGATTTACCCCCATTGCCCCAGCGAGGTGCCGTGCCACATCCGTGATCTGTTCCTGCCGCCAGTGTGCATCTGTGCGGTAATAGTCCGAAAGTTCAAGATCCCCAAATATGTCAATATACTGTGCATACTTCGTCCCATCTCTCATCTGCGCCGTCAGCATATCATAATCCATGGACGGATAACCATTTTCATCTGCCAGAAAATAACTTTTATCCGGCACGATCGCCAGATAGATATCTGTGTCTGTATCCGAAAGGTAACGATCATAGACTTCCCCAAAACGCGTGGCTGCATACTGCAGTGAATCCGCATGAAGCGGATATTCCATTTTGGCAATGTAACCCTCTTTGCTATAAAGTCCATGCTGGTCGCTCTGCACAAGTACATATAGAGAAAATGCCGTCTTTAACGCACGAAACTGCTCCCGCAGCGGAAACTGGTCTTTTGCATATGACTCAAATCCACTCATAAAGGTACCATTTTTGATGTTTTCCACACTTATTTTCGGAAATTGTGCAAGTTTTCTGCGTTCTGAGATAGAAATCTTCTCATCACTTTTCACAATATTTCCTGTTAAAAATCCAAACAGGATCAATGCCATCATGATAACGGTGATTCTGTCTTTTCGCTTTATTCCCATAATTGTCCTCAAAATCTGAAATATAAAAACGGATTGAATGACCCATCTACCAGAAATGCCACACAAAGAAGCAGTAATATGACCAGCAGGATAATTTCTGCAATGTCAAGCGTCTGCTTTAAACATTTCTTTTTCTGCAATATTCCATATAATCTCACAGGAAACGGTGTCACCCCGATTACCGCGGTCAGGATGACCACTGCATAACTTTTCAGATAATACATACTCTCTGTCGTAACCGGTTTTATCTGTCCCCCGCCAAACATAGATACGATACCATCCCAAAAATCCGCCACGGAGGATGCATCAAAAAGTACAAACCCGATCAGCACAAAAAACAGCACATACAGGTGTCCGATGATCTTATGTTTCTTCAAATAAGGCAAAAGCCACGTTTTCTCAATGAGCAAAAGCACCGCATACATCAGTCCCCACAGGATAAAATTCCATGCCGCCCCATGCCAGAATCCGGTTGCCATCCACACAAGAAAAATATTGAAGATCCACCGCACAGGTTTTACATGACTGCCACCAAGCGGGATGTAAAGATAATCCCGGAACCACGCGCCAAGTGAAATATGCCATCTGCGCCAGAATTCAGTAATGCTCGCAGAACAATAAGGATAGCGGAAGTTTTCCGGAAAATCAAATCCAAAAACGGCTCCCAGCCCGACCGCCATATCGCTGTACCCGGAAAAATCAAAGTAAATCTGAAGCATAAATGCTATCGCATACATCCAGAAAAATAAAACCGATTTTTCCTCCGAAGCCTGAAAATGACCGATCAGCTCCCCGAGCACATTTGCGATCAGTATCTTTTTTGACAGTCCGGTTACAAATCTTCGAATTCCATATGCACATTTTTCCACGCTGTGCATACGGTTTTCAAGCTGACTTCTGATATCCGAATAGCGCACGATCGGCCCTGCAACGAGCTGTGGAAACATTGCGACATAGGCAGCAAACATGAGCAGATTTTTCTGTGCCTGCACACTGCCCCGGTATACATCCACCGTATAGCTGATGACCTGAAATGTATAAAAGCTGATACCAAGCGGCATTGCAATGCTAAGCAGTGGAATTTTCTGCCCTGTCAGCACATTGAGATTCCGGATAAAAAAATCGGCATATTTACAATAGACGAGCGGCAGAATTTCTAATAAAACAGCGGCAGCCAAAAGAATTTTTGACTGCCGTTTATTCTGACATGTACCGATCAGACGGGCAGACAGATAACCAGCCAGGATGACTGCTGCCATCACCGGCAGGTATTTCGGTTCTCCCCATCCATAAAAGATCAGACTCCCCAAAAGAAGCACTGTATTTTTCATCTGCCCCGGTGCCAGGAAATACACCAGCACCATACACGGAAGAAAATAAAATAAAAATGTGATACTTGAAAATAACATTTATACGATCCCGTCCTCACTGATGACTTTTGCATTTTCGTAAGTCTGCGTGATTTTGTCTTTAAACGTGTTTACCAGTTCTTCATTTCCAAAAACAGATACCAGGTAATCATCCACCGAAATTACTACCAGCTTGTCCGGGAATCCACACATCCACTGTCTGCCCATCACATTTTCCTTGAGGTCTGCAGCTACTGTCTCTACATCCTCTGCATTTTTCAAATGATAGGCACCACAGGTAAATGTGTTCGCATTCATCATGTGCATGATGGAAGCCGCATCATCGATCTTTTCCGCATCCGCCGCCGGAAAGCCAAGCATGCGGTCTAATTCATCCGCATCCGTGATTCCAAATGTCCCCGGCGCATCCTCTGTCATATTTTCTTCCGTCATGTCTCCGCCTGCGACGGCGAATTTCTCGTCTTCTTCGTAGCTGTTCCAGACTGTGGTAAGAAGTTCTTTGGCATCTTTGATCTCTGCCTTTCCAGCTGCATCTGGACTGTCTGTTTTATTTCCACAGGCAGTAAGTGACATTGCAAGAAAAATTGAAAGGAATAAGGTGATATATTTTTTCATGTTCATCTCCATTTTGTTTTGTTTGGTTTTATTTTTCTCATCGTATCATGTTTTATACCGGGTGGAAAGAGGATATTCCATTTTTTTTCATATCTTCTCACGATCCGATCAACACATTTTTTCCTTCAAATGCAAATCCATAATGTCTGATCTTCTCTTTTGGTATTCCCCGTGCCAACAGTTCGGCATCATAATTTTTTTCTTTGATCTGCACTAGTGCTGACTGTACTGTTTCTTCAAGTTTCTGCTCTTTTTTATTATTTTTTACCTTAAACTCCAATATAATTGCCTGTATTTTTGTTTTTTCCCGCTCTTTCGACTCATCATGACATCATATCTGCCAAAGCCACTTTCCCGGTTCGACCTGATTTCATAGATATCTGTCTGGTCTGCTATCAGTCCAAGCACAAATCCATGATAAAATCTTTCCGGTTCCTGATTTCCAGCGTCTTCCCTTCCGACATCAAAATAACTAAACATTGCAAGCGTAATCTTATTCATATAATAATTCATTGCATCCACATCCTCAACCTTTAAATAACCACCTGCTACCAGAAGACTCCATACCGCGCTTTCATCCTGTGCAAGATGGCTGAACACGATCTGTTCATCAAAATTAACTTCAATCGTCTTTCCGTTTAAAAGACTTTCTATCTGTATCTTCATATCTGTCCTGTGCCGTAAGACAGGTATCTGTCAGATATCCTTTTTCATTGTCCCATTCTTTCAGCCCCCGATAGTAGAACATTTTTAAATCATCTTCGATAATAAATGGAACAATATTATATTTCAGACACTCTTTAAACATGATCAGTCTGCCGACACGTCCGTTGCCATCCTGAAACGGATGAATTCTTTCAAACTTCACATGAAAATCCAAAATATCTTCCAAAGACTTTTCTTCTTTCGCATTATATTCTGCCAGCAATTTTTTTATCTTACCGGATACCTGCTCCGGTAATGTAGTCTTCATACCCCCGACCTCATTTGGCATCTTTTTATAATCTCCAACAGCAAACCAGTCTTTTCTGGAATCACTGGTTCCATTTTTTAAAGTCAGATGGAGCAGCTTTAACAATTTCTCTGTCAATACCATACAGGCATCATCAATTATCATATCAATGCACCGAAAATGGTTTGCAGTTTCAATCACGTCATCCACGTTAAGAACTTCATTTTCAACACCGATGGTATTGGTTTCAAAAATATATCTTGTCTGATCGTGCGTCAGACGGCTTCCTTCCATATGATTTGAATTATAGGTTAAATCGATCTGTGTTTTATGATAGATACCGCCTTGATACTTATCTGTTTTTTCTTCTCTCAGAATATCTAACAGTGTTTTGGACTGCTGTTTTTCCTGATTTTTTCGCACTCTGTTTTCCTCCGTTCACTTTCTAGATTATTTAATTATAGCACATTACCGGTGGCAAATTCATTTTTGTCTATAAAAACGCAGAAAATCATATAAAAACACACCTGAATAAAAAATGACACATTTATCCATGTACCCATATTCTTTATACTAGTATGATAGAAGCGGACATATAGATTCAAGAATGGAGGGTGTATTTTTATGAAAACCTACGAACGACCACAAGTATTTTGTCAGGAAGATTTATGCGAAGGCTGTCCGGCAGACAACGGTTCTTTCTGGACACTGACCAAGGGATATACAACCGGTGATAAAGACTACCGTCCTACCTGGGAACGCAATGGCGAGAGTCCGGATAAAATAACATGGATAAAAAGACCTCCCAGAAAGGATTTTTTCTTTTCCTTTCTGGAAGGTCTTTTAAAATTGTCAAAGAAAGATAAATATCTCTTCCCTTTTCTATATATTGTCTCTTATTTAAAATATGCTACACCGGACTCAAAGATTTTAAGATCCTGCTCTCCGTAAATGTTCATTGCAACACTTCTGTCACGTCTCTCAGAATGAGCCATTTTACCAAGCACACGTCCATCCGGGCTTGTGATACCCTCGATGGAACAGTAAGAACCGTTGACATTCCACTCTTCATCCATGGTCGGAACACCTGCTTCATTGACATACTGGGTTGCAACCTGACCGTTTGCAAACAGTTTATCTAACCATTCTTTTGGTGCAACAAAACGTCCCTCTCCGTGGGATGCCGGGTTGCAGTATACTTTTCCAAGTTCCGCCTGTGCTAACCACGGGGACTTGTCTGTAACAACTTTTGTATATACCATTTTACTGATATGACGTCCGATCGTATTGTAGGTCAATGTTGGTGAATCTGCTGTCTGTGGGCGAATCTCGCCATAAGGTACCAGTCCTAATTTGATCAGTGCCTGGAATCCGTTACAGATACCAAGAGCTAATCCATCCCTCTCATTTAAGAGTTTCATAACAGCCTCTGTCATCTTTGCATTGCGGAATGCAGTTGCAAAGAATTTTGCAGATCCTTCCGGTTCATCACCGGCGGAGAATCCACCCGGGAACATGATGATCTGTGCCTGATCGATTGCCTTTGTAAATTCGTCTACGGACTCACGGATATCGCTTGCATTTAGGTTCTTAAATACCTTAACGATCGTATCCGCACCTGCACGCTCAAAGGCTTTTGCACTGTCGTACTCGCAGTTTGTTCCCGGAAATACCGGAATAAATACGGTTGGTTTTGCCACTTTATTTTTGCATACATAAACAGAATCTGCATGGTAGAGATCTGTTTTTACTTCTTCTTTATCCTCAGTTGCACGGGTTGGGAATACTTTTTCCAAAGTGCCTGTCCATGCATTTAATGCCTCATCAATCGCAAGTTTCATATCGCCACAGATAAATGCTGCATCCCCGTTGACAGAACCTGCTCTCTTTACATTTGCAGATAAACCTGCATTCTGCAGTGCCTCGTAGATTTCTGCTGTCTTACCTGCAGGAACCTCTGCTACGATGTTACCAAAGCCCGGAGCAAACAGTGTATCTGTCGTCACATCTGCATCCACAGTTACGCCAAGTTTATTACCAAATGCCATCTTTGCCAGTGCTGCTGCAAGACCTTTTCCGTCAAGTGCATATGCAGAAACAATAGCACCTTTCTGGATCAGTGTGTGGATCACATCATAAAGTTTCATAACCTGTGCATAAACCGGCACATCATATTCATCTTTATCGATTGTAAAGTATAACAGTTCATTTCCAGCGGTTTTTAACTCCGGTGTGATGATATCCTGCTCTTTTGCAACATCCACTGCAAAAGAAACCAGTGTCGGCGGTACATCAATATCATTGAACGTTCCGGACATGGAATCTTTTCCGCCGATGGAAGGTAGTCCAAATCCGATCTGTGCATTGTAAGCTCCAAGAAGTGCTGCAAACGGCTGACTCCAGCGCTTCGGATCTTCGTTCATTCTGCGGAAATATTCCTGGAATGTAAAACGGATCTTCTTATAATCACCACCTGCAGTCACGATTCTCGACAAAGATTCTAACACCGCATAGATTGCACCGTGATATGGACTCCAGCTTGCTAAATATGGATCAAAACCATAAGCCATCATGGTTACGGTATCGCATTTTCCATTGGCAACCGGAAGTTTCGCTACCATAGACTGTGTCTCTGTGAGCTGGTATTTTCCACCAAACGGCATATAAACACTTCCTGCACCGATGGAACCGTCAAACATCTCCACAAGACCTTTCTGTGAGCAGACATTTAAGTCAGCAAGTTCTGCAAGCCATGCTGCTTTCATATCGTTCTTTGCAACAGCGTCTGCAACTTTTGGTGTAGAAATCTTATTTAAGTAATTATCCTCCGGTACCGGCATATCAACTGCAACATTGGTCTCCTGATGGGCACCGTTGGTGTCTAAGAATGCACGGGAAATATTTACGATCTCTTTTCCTCTCCACTCTAAAACAAGTCTCGGCTCCTCGGTAACAACAGCAACTTCAACAGCCTCTAAATTTTCCTCTGCT
Organism: Roseburia sp. OF03-24; assembly: GCF_003463035.1. Classification (NCBI taxonomy): domain Bacteria; kingdom Bacillati; phylum Bacillota; class Clostridia; order Lachnospirales; family Lachnospiraceae; genus Roseburia; species Roseburia sp. OF03-24. The sequence goes on from NZ_QSCK01000020.1 coordinate 8,063, forward strand.
GCATAGCCTAAGAAAGTCCTGACATCAGAAGGTGATACCACAACTGCCATACGCTCCTGTGATTCGGAGATTGCAAGCTCAGTTCCGTCTAATCCTGCATATTTTTTCGGCACTTTGTCAAGCTGTACACGAAGTCCATCTGCAAGTTCTCCGATCGCAACAGAAACACCGCCTGCACCGAAATCGTTACATTTTTTGATGATATGTGCTACTTCCTCGCGGCGGAATAAACGCTGGATCTTACGTTCTGTCGGCGGGTTACCTTTCTGTACTTCAGCACCACAGACTGCTGTGGACTCTGTATTGTGTGCTTTTGAAGAACCTGTGGCACCACCGATACCATCACGTCCGGTTCTTCCTCCAAGTAAGATAATGATATCGCCCGGATCAGAAGTCAGTCTCTGTACGGCACGTCTTGGCGCAGCACCCATAACAGCACCGATCTCCATACGTTTTGCAACATAGTTCGGATGATAAACTTCTTTGACATATCCGGTTGCAAGACCGATCTGGTTACCATAGGAACTGTATCCGTGTGCAGCCTCTCTCACTAATTTTTTCTGCGGAAGTTTTCCGGAAATCGTCTCTGAAACAGGAACGGTCGGATCTGCAGCACCGGTCACACGCATTGCCTGATATACATAGGTACGTCCTGACAACGGATCACGGATCGCACCACCGAGACAGGTAGCAGCACCACCAAATGGCTCGATCTCTGTTGGATGGTTATGTGTCTCATTCTTAAAGTTAACAAGCCATTCTTCTGTTTTTCCATCTACTTCGACCGGAACAACGATAGAACATGCATTGATCTCATCGGACTCTTCCTGATCCTGTAATTTCCCTTCTTTTTTCAGACGTTTCATTGCCATTAACGCAAGATCCATCAGGCATACAAACTTATCACTGCGTCCTGCATACAGGTTTTTATGAGTATTTAAGTAATCCTCATAAGTCTCCTTCATCGGTGCACAGTAATATCCATCATCAAATGCCACATTTTTAAGCTCTGTGGAGAATGTAGTATGACGGCAGTGATCTGACCAGTAGGTATCAAGCACGCGGATCTCTGTCATGGATGGATCACGGTTTTCGTCATTCTTAAAATAGTTCTGGATATGTAAAAAGTCTTTGAATGTCATCGCAAGATTCAAAGAATCATATAATGCCTTTAACTCAGTCTCCGGCATCCCGCGGAAACCGTCAAAGATCTTAACATCCTCCGGCTCCGGGAAACTCTGCACTAAAGTCTCAGGTTTTTCTAAGCCTGTCTCTCTTGAATCGACCGGGTTGATGCAGTGTTTTTTGATCGCTGCAAACTCTTCGTCACTGATTGTTCCCTCGATCGCATAAGTCACTGCGGTGCGGATGATCGGCTCTTCCTCTTCATTTAATAATTTCACGCACTGTTCTGCGGAATCTGCTCTCTGGTCAAACTGTCCCGGTAAGAACTCTACGGAAAATGTTCTCGCTCCGTTTAAATCAAATTCTTCCTCGTAAATATCATCTACCGGCGGTTCAGAAAAAACGGTTACCAGGGCTTTCTTATAAGTTTCCCCGGAAATATTTTCAATATCATAACGGATCAGTTCACGAACCTTCGTCACACCACTGATTCCAAGATAACTTTTGATTTCAGACTGCAATTCTTTTGCCCGGACTGCATATTCCGGTTTCTTCTCAACATATACACGTTTTACACTGCTCATGTGGTAACCTCCATTCTCAGTTTCCATTTATCTTTTCAAAGTATAACATAGGTTCTAAAATAAGCATAATTAATATATTTAATCTTATTTATTAATTATATTAATATTTTAGATACTCTCATTATCAGTTTCCATTGACATATTTATAAGCATGTCTTATAATTATAGTAATTATGTTTGTTAATGTATTTCATTAAAAGGATATGCGGCCAGCCCGCAGAAAGAGGACTTCATGGATATCAATTATGAATTATACAAAGTGTTTTATTATGTAGCAACATCTTTAAGCTTTTCTGAGGCAAGCAAACAGCTTTTTATTTCGCAGTCTGCTGTCAGCCAGTCGATCAAAACTCTTGAGAAAAAGTTAGATCAGCCGCTTTTTATCCGCAGTACCAAAAAGGTGCAGCTAACCCCTGCCGGAAAAGTTTTATTAAAACATATTGAACCTGCAATGAACTTAATCCAGCGCGGCGAGAGCCAGCTTTTAGATTCCGGCAGTCTTGGACTCGGTCAGCTTCATATTGGCGCAAGTGACACGATCTGTCGTTACTTTTTAGTTCCTTATTTAAAACAGTTCCACAAAAAATTCCCAAATGTACCGATCAAAGTTACGAATGCAACATCTTTAAGCTGTGTTGACCTCCTCGATCAGGGAAAAGTCGATCTGATCGTAACCAATTTTCCAAACTCGAATCTGAATCACTCTTATATTCAGAAAACCGTATGTAATTTTACTGACGTATTCATTGCGAATCCAGCATATTTTAATCTGAAACAGCAGGAGATCCCATTTGAAGAATTAAAACAATATCCAATTCTCATGCTCGACCGCAAGAGTACAACAAGTCAGTTTCTGCATAACCTGTTTTTACAGCATCAGCTTGAACTGATCCCGCAGATTGAACTTAGCAGTAACGATCTTTTAATCGACCTTGCACGCATCGGTCTTGGTATCGCTTTCATACCAGACTATTGTTTAAACCGTGAATCAAAAGATCTGTTCATCGTAAAAACAAAAGAAAAACTTCCATCAAGACAGATGGTTGCAGCCATCAATCCAACGCTTCCTGTTTCACAGTCTACAGAAGAGTTTTTAAATCTTTTGCCTACGATCTGATTCCCATTTAGGAACGGTTCCAGAATTTTTTTAAATACTGTTCGACTGTATCTACCCTGCATATTGTCTGCTGTTCCCATTCTCTTGGGAACAGTGCACGATACTCACTCTGCAAAAAGCGTTCATCTAAAAGTTCAATGACTCCGACATCTTCCACTGTCCTTATCACTCTTCCTGCTGCCTGAAGCACCTTGTTCATCCCAGGATAACGATAAGCATAATCAAAACCGGCGCCAAGTCTTTTTTCAAAATATCCCATCAGGATTTCTCTCTCATTGCTGATCTGTGGAAGCCCTGTACCGACAACGATTGCACCGATCAACTGTTCATTTTTCAGATCGATCCCCTCACCGAAAATACCTCCCATTACGCAAAATGCAGCTAACGATCCATTCCGTTTTTCAGATACTTCTTCTGAAAAAGCCTGCAAAAAAGATTCTCTCTCTTCTTCCTTCATTCCGGGCTGCTGGATCAATGTTTCGATCTCACAGGATGGATCTGCCTGATTTTCATCCTGGAAAATATTATAAACCTGCTCCATCATTTTATAGGAAGGGAAAAACACCATGTAATTTCCTTTTTTGGCATCGACTGTCCTCTTTATATAGGATGCGATCCGTTCAAACTCTGCTACACTCCGCCTTGTATACTTACTGCTCACATCATTTCCAAGCAACAGCAGTTTCTGTTCTTCCCGGAATGCCGTCTTCGCATAAACTGCATAATTATCTGTTTCTGTCGAAAGCAGACTCTTATAATATCCCACCGGGAGCAGTGTCGCAGAAAAGAAAATCGTCGCATTTCCCTTATTGATCCGCTCCTGAAGATTTTTGGATGGGTCCACACAATATAATTTTAGTTTAAAACGCCCATCCTGCTCATGTTCCGCATATATGACATAATGGTCATCCAATAACTCATAAATATTCAAAAAGTTACGCAGATTTAAATAAAACTCACTCAGATCTTTCCGTTCCGGAAACTCCGACGATTTCTGCAGAAATTCGTCAAGATCTGATGCCACATTCATGAAGTCAAATGCAAGATTTCCAATTGATTCATAGATCATGTATTTTTCACATTCGCGTTTATATGCCAGTAATACACGGTTACACTTTTCAAGTTCCCGTACCAGTTTTGCCTGACCATATTTCTTTAAAATCTTTTTTGCCGAAAGAAAATCTTCCTTATATATAATGGCACTGTACATTTCCCTGCTGCGCTCAACCAGATTATGAGCCTCATCCACCAGAAAAATATAATCCCCTGTTGTTCCATCTGCAAAAAAACGTTTTAAATAAACATTGGGATCAAATACATAATTATAATCACAAATAATGTCATCTACCCAGGTTGCCGTATCAAGACACATTTCAAACGGACAGACATTGTATTCTTTTGCCTGCTCTAATATCACTTCTCTCGTGATCACGTCTTCTTTTTGCAGCAGAGAAAAAACTGCATCATTTACTCTGTCATAATGTCCTTTTGCATAAGGACAGTTAATGGGATTGCACTCCATTTCTTCACACAGGCACAGTTTTTCCTTTGCCGTGATCGTAAGCACCTTTGCCTGATATCCGTTTTTGCGCAGAAGCTCAAACGCTTCTCTCGCTACTGTTCCCGTGATCGTTTTTGCCGTCAGATAAAATATCTTATCTGCCAGATCCTCGCCCACTGCCTTGACTGCAGGAAACACCGTTGATATCGTCTTTCCGGCTCCGGTCGGTGCCTGGATAAAAAGATTCTTTTTTCTTTTTATCGTACGATATACACCAGCCACCAGCTCCCTCTGCCCATCCCTGTAAGGAAATGGAAACTGCAGTGGTTTAATAGATGCCTGACGCAGCTTTTTCCATGCAAACTGAAAATCAGCCCATTTTTTGTATTCATCTATCAGCTTCTCAAACCAGTCTGCAAGCTCCTCAAATGTATAATCATAATGAAAATACCGGATATCTTCCGTATCTAAATTGCAATACGTCATCTGCACTGAAATAGCAGACAGATCGTGCTGCAATGCATAGATATAAGCATAACACATTGCCTGCGCACGGTGCACACCGATCGCATCCTCTAAAAGATCAAGTTTCATATACATGCCCTTGATCTCATCAATCGTGACTTTGCAGTCTATCGGCATCGTCCTATGGTTAAAATTGTCTGCAAATGTAATTTCCTCCGTTGCACTCTCAATTAAAATTCCATCCGCACGTCCCTCGATCACAAGCTGATATTTGTCTTCCTCTATTGCAATTTTAAGTGGAACCTCGGCATGATAATTACTGCCCTTGCGTTTTTGAATCTTCCTGTGGATTCTTCCCCCTGCAAGCATCGCCTCTGCTGAAGCGCCCCGTCCATGACGATTATCAATGTCCCCCTCCCGCAGAATAAATTCCACCAGATCACGAACTGATATTTTTATGACACCTTTTTCATTCTTTTCAATCTTTGTACTCATATATGGATTATAGCACAAAAAGACTGATTCCACATACCTTTCCAGATATATGTAATCAGTCTTTTCATCTATCCCTTTATCTTCTGTTATACATCAATACCTGATGGGCATGACCTCTGCTTTAAGCTATTGCGTATTTTCCTACGACCTGCTCAAAGCGGGCATCTCTACCGCCATATTTGATGGTAAGCTCTTTGCACACACCCAGATAAAGCATTCCAAGCAAAGATTTTGCATCAATTACTGCTCTGCTGTAACATACATCAATTTCAAAATCACATTTTCCGGCAGCCTTTACAAAATCCTTTACTTCCTCCGTGTCAGATAATTTGATTTTTCTTTCAACCATTCGACTCATTCCTTCCTACATCGAAAACCAAAAACATTGTTTTTTCTTATCAGCTTGCGATTATTGCACATTTTTTTTCATTTGTCAATTTTAGGAAACTATTTTTTTATTTTTAGTTTCTAAGCATAATGACAATAATGGATTTTATTTTTCTCCCGTTTGACAAAATATTAACATAGCTTTTGTTTTCTGTCGCAAAATGTATATTTATACTTGTGCAAAAATACATGAATGTGCCTTATTTTTCACCTTTGTTTTAGAATTCTTCACAATCTTTCAATCGGTTGCGCACCCGGATTTTTCCAATACCTTAAAAGATCCTTCTTATCGACAAAATTTCACGATAATTGACAGGCGACGTGTATTTGATTCCCGAACTTGGAGAACTTGCATGAAGCAATGTGTTATTTCCGGCATAAATTCCCACATGTCCGCTGTAACATACAATATCCCCCGGCTGTATCACATCCAGGCTGACACTGTATCCGACACTGCGCAGTGCACTTGAAGAATGTGGAAGACTGATTCCAAATGCTGCATATACGCTCATCACAAACCCGGAACAGTCTGCTCCGTTCGTCAGACTACTGCCACCGTAGACATATGGGTTACCTACAAACTGTGCCGCATAATTAACAACCGCCTGTCCATTGGAAACTTTTTGTGGCTTTGTAGCTGTATTACCGCCTGACTGACTGTTATTTTTTCCCTGATCACTGCTTCCCTGTGCAGTATCATCGTTTTTTTGCGCATGTTGCGCATTTTGTGACTGCTGCTGTGTTTTTTCTGAACTTTGCTGCTGTGCTGCTGTTTTTACCGCTTCCTGCTGTGCCTTTCTTGCTGCCTCTGCTGCCTTTCTTTCTTCCTCCGCACGCGCCTTCCTTGCCGCTTCCGCCGCAGCCGCTGCCGCCTGGCGCTCCGCTTCCTCGCGCTCTAATCTCTCTTTTTCTTCCTCCTTCGACTCTGCCACACGAAATTCTGTCCGGATCGTCACATACTCTCCCGAAACGTATCCCAATCCTTCCTCCGTCGACACACGGTACCATCCGTACTCATCCAACGCATCATAGACGACCACGTCCTCACCCTCCGGCAGCATGGTAAGCACAGATGACTCTGTTCCCGGCTCGGTGCGCACAAACAACGTCGTTGTTGTTACCGTCGCATAGCGCGTGCTGACGCCTCGCGCCAGATCCTCATCTCCAACTTTTACATATTCCGCCTTCACATAGGCATTTTCCACCGAACCGGAGCTGACCAGATACCATTCCTCTCCTGCCTCATCCGTCACCGTCTCTAACACCGTCGCTGCACTGTTATTATAAAGTTTTCCGAGTGCCTCGCTTTCCACAGACGGCTCTGCGCGTAAATTCACATAATTTAACACGGACGCAATACCGATGTCGGCATATTCCGATGTGGTCTGTGGTATTTCATGCTCTTCAATGTCTGCATTTCCATTATTTTCTGCACTGTCCGTATGTTTATTTTCATTTTCCTGTACCTCCAGCCGCATGCGTTTTTCATTCACTGCACACAGATCCCATGACACATCTGCATACACCACACTTCCATGCCCCACTGCAAGCATTCCTGCCAGTAAAAATGCTACGATCTTGTTTCTGTTTTTCATTATGTAGAAATCCTCCATTTACAGATATTTACTTTTTATTAAGTAAATATTACATTTTTGTTTCATTTTGATGTATCTGCATTGTAACAGAGGATGACGCGCGATTCTACAAGTAGATATTTCCAGTTTCGGGGTTGTACAATCTGCCATTCAAAAAATAAAACCCACGCATCCAAAACGGTATGTTACGTTTTGAATGCGCGGGTTTTCAGGTAATATATTAATTTATGTGTATTTTATGCAAATGGATTCTCTGTCGGGTATGGCAGGGATGCTGGCTGGTTATAGTTAATATCTTCCATTGGAACTCCAAGATATTTAAATACCTCAAACAGTGCTTTTCCATAATGTCCGAATGCAACAGCACCGTGATGCGGATAATTTTTCTCGATCAGCACATGACGGTAGAATCTTCCCATCTCAGGGATTGCAAATACACCGATGGAACCAAAAGAACGTGTTGCAACCGGAAGTACTTCTCCCTGTGCCACATATGCACGGATCTTATTATCTGATGTAGACTGCAGACGATAGAATGTGATATCACCCGGTGCAATGTCTCCCTCTAAGGTACCGTTTGTCACCTCGATTGGAAGGCTTCTTGCCATGATCATCTGGTATTTCATCTCACAGCTTGCAAGCTTCTTAGAGCAGGTATTTCCACAGTGGAATCCCATGAATGTATCGGTATGTTTGTAATCAAATTTACCTTTGATAGACTCTTCATACATATCTTTTGGTACAGAGTTGTTGATGTCGAGTAAAGTTACTGCATCCTGGCTCACGCAAGTTCCGATGAACTCACTTAATGTTCCATAGATATCTACCTCACAGGAAACCGGGATTCCGCGTCCGGTCAGACGGCTGTTTACATAGCATGGTACAAATCCAAACTGTGTCTGGAATGCCGGCCAGCATTTTCCGGCAATGGCAACATATTTGCGGTAGCCTCTGTGCTCCTCTACCCAGTCAGTCAGTGTCAGTTCATACTGTGCAAGTTTTGCAAGGATTTCCGGTTTTTTATTTCCGGCGCCAAGCTCCTTTTCCATATCTGCAACAACTGCCGGGATACGCTCATCTCCTGCATGTTTGTTAAATGCCTCAAATAAATCTAACTCAGAGTTCTCCTCAATCTCAACGCCAAGATTGTATAACTGCTGGATTGGAGCATTACATGCAAGGAAGTTCAACGGTCTTGGTCCGAAAGAAATGATCTTTAACTCGGATAATCCAATGACAGTTCTTGCGATCGGCAGGAAATCATGGATCATATCTGCACAGTCTGCTGCGTCACCTACCGGATATTCCGGGATATATGCATGTACATTTCTTAATTTTAAGTTGTAGCTTGCATTTAACATACCACAGTATGCATCACCACGTCCCTGGATCAGGTTGTCCTGTGTCTCCTCTGCTGCTGCAACGAACATTTTCGGTCCCTCGAAATGTTTTGCAAGCAGTGTCTCGGAAATCTCCGGTCCAAAGTTGCCAAGATATACGCAGAGTGCATTACATCCTGCTTTCTTAATATCCTCTAATGCCTGTACCATGTGGATCTCGCTCTCCACGATACAGATCGGGCACTCATAAATGTCTGCCGCACCGTATTTTTCAGTGTAAGCCTTTACCAATGCCTCTCTTCTGTTTACAGACAGTGACTCCGGGAAGCAGTCACGGCTGACTGCCACAATACCAACTTTTACTTCTGGAATGTTATTCATTTTGTTTTCCTCCGCTTTCTTTTTTCTGTACATACTTCTTTTTTATATAAAATTTATTCTCTGACATTTAAATTTTTGCCAATAAGTCCGATATGACTTCCTTTCGGCAGCCCGCCCTCGGCATGACCGATCAGCCATTTATTTTTTGCAGTAAGAAGTGCATCCTCTCCGCCGGCGTGTGCCTCATCCAACGGATAATTGGTACCTTTTGGCAGAATAACTGCCACCTGAAATCCTGCATCGTCCACATGACATGGAGCATAATGTAATGTGGTTGCATACACCTCCACGGCTGTTCCTGCCGGAATCCGGAATGCCTCCATCTTTGCAGTCTCATAAGTAAAATCATCGGTCACATCTGCCTCTGATCCCAATATTAATACTGCGTCGGTTGCTGCAAGATTGATCTCTGAGCTGCGGTGATATTCCACTGCATTCAAAAGCTCATTATGCCCATTACAATATCCGATCTGGATCGGAAGTTCTCCGTAAAAGACTTTCTCGATTTCCTTTGCCACCGGTAATGCTTCTAATTCTGCGATTGACGGCTCATAAACTACATCAGATGGAACCGGTGTCTTTTTCATTGCTTCTGTCAATGCTGAAAAATCAATATTCCGGATCACTTTTCCATATTTACGGAAACGCGCATCCGTAACCTCATAAATCTGCATGCCCTTATTCCTCTTTTCTTATCATTCTATTTCATTTGCCCTGCAGGTTTTCTGTCCTGCATAAGCAAACTTTTCCATAATCGACCTGTTACTATTCAAAACTGTCAGAGACAATCATCTTTCCTGTCAGTCAGATAATCTTGTCAAACAGGTCTTTGCACGCCGGATAAATATTTTTAAACTGCTGGTAACGTGCCTCGTATTTTGCGGCAAGCTCCGGATCTGGCTCTACCGTATCGACTACTTTTACGATTGCAGCCGCGGCAGATTCCACATCTTTGTACTCACCACATGCAACAGCCGCGAGCATTGCCCCTCCAAGGGATGGTCCTTCTTCTGTCTCAAGCACATCCACTTTGATATTCAATACATTTGCGATGATCTTCTTCCATAAAGGACTCTTTGCACCGCCTCCACAGATCTTTGTGCGCTCGATCGGAATACCAAGCGTTTTTGCAACTTCAAAAGAATCACGAAGTGCAAATGCAACACCCTCTAACACAGCCTGCGTCATATCTGCCCTTGTGGTATCCATCGTCATGCCGATAAAAGTTGCCCTTGCATTCGGATTATTGTACGGAGAACGCTCACCCATCAGGTAAGGCAGATAATATACATGGTTCTCACCTAACTTTTTGATCGATTCCTGCTCTTTTTTGTAATCTTTCGTTCCGATGATCTCATCCATCCACCATTTATTGCAGGATGCAGCAGATAACATACATCCCATCAGATGATAAGCACCGTTTGCATCACAGAATGCATGAAGTGCATTGTATTTATCTACACCAAATTTAGCAGAAGAAATAAAGATTGTTCCACTTGTTCCCAGTGAAATATTGCATCTGCCATCCCCAACGGTTCCGGTCGCAACTGCAGCAGCCGCATTATCTCCGGCACCTGCTGCCACTTTTACTTTTTCCGATAGACCAAGCTCTTTTGCAATCTCCGGCAAGATCGTTCCAACACATTCATAACTCTCATATAACTTCGGCAGCATATCTGTCGTAATACCACAGATCTTGCACATTTCCTTCGACCAGCAACGGTTCTTTACATCTAAAAGCAGCATACCGGATGCATCGGAAACATCTGTACAGTGCTCTCCAGTCAGCTTATATGCAAGATAATCTTTCGGCAGCATAATCTTTTTGATCCTTGCAAAATTCTCCGGTTCTTTATTTTTTACCCACAAAATCTTTGGTGCAGTAAAACCGGTAAATGAAATATTCGCCGTGTACTTTGACAATGTATCTTTTCCTATCTCATTGTTTAAATAATCACATTCTTCTGTCGTTCTGCCATCGTTCCACAAGATTGCCGGCCGGATCACCTCATCCTTGTCATCAAGAATGACCAGTCCATGCATCTGACCCCCAAAACTGATTCCGGCAACTTCTTCTTTTGGAAAACCTTCCAAAAGTTCTTTTAACCCCTGCATCGTCTCTTTGTACCAGTCCTGTGGCTTCTGTTCTGACCAACCGGGATTTGGAAAATAAAGAGGATATTCTCTTGATACGATATTTTTCACATTTCCGGCTGCATCCATCAAAAGCAGCTTCACGGAAGATGTTCCAAGATCAATTCCTATGTACAGCATACCGTTCTCCTTTTTATCAATCATATCATTATGTGCTCGTGCACGTTTTATTTATCATACATCCTGTATGGTCATTTTGCAATATACTTTTTGTACATTTTTTCTAATTCATTTTTGTTTACATTTACTTATGCAGTCACTTTTATACATAGTTTTATGCCGGCAGTGCTCCTTTCACTTTAATATATGCTTCTTTTTATATACCCGTTTCTGTGCACATGCACACAAGTTGACAACCTGTCTGTTTTTATGTTATCTTTATCTATATGAATTGATTGAAACGAAAAAGAGGTTTTTATATGGCTACCATGAAAGAAATTGCAGAACTATCCGGTGTTTCACGCGGCACTGTGGATCGTGTATTAAATCACCGCGGCATTGTCAATGCTGAGACAGAACGGAAAGTTTTAGAAATCGCAAAACTCTTAGACTATCAGCCAAACAAGGCTGGCATTGCGCTTGCTGCACAAAAGAAAAAAATAAAGATCGGTGTCCTGCTTTTTGGCGCTGAAAATCCGTTTTTTGACGAAGTCATGGATGGTCTCCACAAAAAACTCGAAGAGCTGTCTATCTACGGATGCGCTGTAATTGAACGCCGCATTTCTTTTGATCTGCAGATCCAGCTTGCGACGATTGACGATCTGGTAAAAGAAGATATTCACGGACTGATTCTCTCTCCCTATAATGACCCTGCCATACAGGAAAAAATAGATGCCCTCTGGGAGAATGGCATCCCCTGCATCACGATCAACACCGACATGCCGGATTCGAAACGCATCGCATATGTCGGCAGTGACTATCACAAATGTGGGCAGACTGCTGCAGGATTATTACATCTTTTTTCCGGGGATTATGCAAGTGTCGGAATCGTAACCGGTTCGCACAATGTACTCTGCCATGAAGAGCGTATCAGTGGTTTTACCTCGCATCTCCATGCAAAGCATCCGAATATCCGGATTGTGGATGTTGTAGAGAACAATGATGATGATTACCAGAGTTATGCGGTAGTTTCTGATCTTTTAGACCGCCATCCGGATCTGTCCGCACTCTATTTTACGGCAGCCGGTGTTTACGGCGGATGTCGTGCGGTTTTAAATGCCACCCTGCAGCGTCCTCTTAAAATCATTACGTTTGATGCCGTCCCATCAACCTGTGAAATGATACAAAACGGCATAATCTCTGCAACGATCTGCCAGCAGCCGGACGAACAGGGTGCTTTATCACTCTCTCTTCTTATGGATTATCTGCTGACCGGGAAACTGCCGGAAAACCGTTGTATCTATATGGATCTGAGTATAAAAATAGCTGAAAATCTTTAAGCCACAGGGCTACTTTGTTATCTCATTTTAAAATTCAAAGATTCTTTCAACCATTGCCTGCCAGCTTGCTGACTGCCGGATGATGATCTTGCTATCCTCGCCGCTGATCTGGTTGTGTTCAGTGACATGCTGGCAAATATCGCTGCAAGAAATGCAACACGAATTAAAAAAGTGCCGTAAATACGGCACTTTACGAGTGGACCTGACGGGAGTCGAACCCGTGTCCAAAAACCAATCCCCTGTCCTTCTACGAGTGTATCCTATGTTTTGACATTCCCTCCGCCAGACCTGCGTAGGCACAGTTCCGGTTTTAGTAGCTTCATCATACGCCCACAGACTCAAAGCTTTGTCTGTGTCGTTTCTCACATAGTCGAAGCCTGAGTCCTAAAGTGTGAGTGCTCTAGGTCAGACTGCTGCCATCATGGGCAGCAAGTTGCAGCTGTTAGGCTGCAACCGCTAAATTATCTTCAGCGTTTAATTTTAATTTTGGAATTTGACGCATCCCGTGCGACTCGCTTCTCCAGCTTCATGATCCCTGTCGAAACCATTACAAGCCCATAAATATATATTTCAGATGCAGTCTTTCTTACACAAAATATTATTTTCTGTGTAAAAAAAATACATCATCCATTCTTTTTTATAAATTACTTTAATACAGATTCTTTACTTTGAAATCACGCTCCGCCTCACGCCGCATATCCTTCTTGGCAATATCCTGACGTTTATCATACTGTTTCTTACCTTTTGCAAGCGCAATATCTACTTTTACAAGGCTCCCCTTAAAGTATACCTCAACCGGCACTAAAGTATAACCCTTTTCTGCAATCTTTCCGACCAGCTTGCGGATTTCTGCCTTATGCATCAAGAGTTTCTTCGGACGCAGAGGATCACGGTTGAAGATGTTCCCCTTTTCATAAGGACTGACATGCATGCCATAAATAATGACCTCACCATTCTCGATACGGATAAACGCTTCTTTGATGCTGCATTTTCCCATACGCATGGACTTTACCTCTGTACCATGCAGTTCAATACCCGCCTCATAACGTTCTTCTAAGAAAAAGTCATGGTAAGCCTTCTTATTATTTGCGATCAGTTTTTTTTCTGTCTTTGCCATCATGACCTTCCTTTCTTATCCAATACCCAGCTTGTATAGTATACCCCGAAATGAGGGGGAACGCAAGATGATTTTTATTCTTTCCCCGCTTCCCGCTCATCCTGCCGTACCACACGAAAATCAATTGTGCGTAAAATCCTGTCAGTTCCTGTCACCATAACATGAACACGTTGTCCAAGTTTATAGCGGATATTCGTCACCTCTCCAACCAGTTCGTAGGTACTCTCATTATAATGGAAATAGTCATCCACCAGCGTTGTTACATGCACCAGTCCTTCCACCGTATTCGGCAGCTCCACATAAAATCCCCACTCAGTCACTCCGGAGATCACACCTTCGAACACCTCACCGATACGCTCTGACATATATTCCACTTTTTTCAGTTTATCTGTCTCACGCTCAGCTTCATCCGCACGGCGTTCCATCTCACTCGAATGTTTTGCAACTTCCGGAAGAATTTTGTCATAATGCTCGATTTTCTTTGCATTCATCCTTCCACGCAGATTGTCCTTGATAATACGATGTATCTGCAGATCCGGATATCTGCGGATCGGGGATGTAAAATGACAGTAATATGGAGTTGCCAGTCCAAAATGCCCCGTGCTCATAGTGGTATACTTTGCCTGTTTCATGGAACGAAGTGTCAGACGGCTGATCAATGCTTCCTCCGGGGTACCATCGATCTTTTGCAGAAGTTTTTGCAGTTCTTTCGGATGTACTTCATCCTGACCGATGTGGATGGAATAGCCAAAATTATTAATAAATGTCGATAACTTCTTGATTTTCTCGGTATCCGGATTATCATGTGTACGGTATACAAATGGCAGTTCCTGCCAGAAATAATCCTGTGCCACTGTCTCATTGGCGATCAGCATAAAATCTTCAATGATCTTTGTTGCAACATTTCTCTCATAAGGCTTGATCTCAATCGGCTTTCCTTTTTCATCAAGCACGATTTTTGTCTCTGGAAAATCAAAATCGATCGATCCGCGTTTCATACGTTTTTTACGCAAAATAGCAGCCAGTTCCCGCATCAGTTCAAACATTGGAACCAGGTTCTCATACTCTCTGATCTCATTTTCGTCATGATCTTCGAGAATCTTTTTTACACTGGTATAACTCATGCGGCGGTCCACTTTGATCACAGACTCTGCGATCGTGTGGTCGATCACATTTCCTTTCGGATCGATCGTCATCACACAGCTTAACGTCAGACGGTTTTCCCCTGCATTCAAAGAACAGATTCCATTTGACAGCTTATGTGGCAGCATCGGGATCACCCGGTCAACTAAATAAACAGATGTACCGCGGGATAATGCCTCCACATCCAGAGCACTATGCTCCTGTACATAATTTGATACATCAGCGATATGCACGCCAAGTTTATAGTTGTCTCCCTCTTTTGTCAATGTTATCGCATCATCAAGATCCTTCGCATCTTCCCCATCGATCGTTACAGTCTGCCATTCCCTGAAATCCATGCGTCCCGCCATATCAGCAGTACTGACTTCATTTGAGACATTTTCTACCTGATGCATGATCTTCTCTGAAAACTCGACCGGCAGATCATACGCTTTTACGATCGACATGATATCCGTTCCAGGATCATTGATATGACCGATGATCTCAACCACTTTTCCTTCCGGTTTTCTTCCCTCTTTGCCGTAATCCGTGATCTCAACTACAACTTTATGCCCGCTGACAGCTCCCTTGGAACGTTCCTGCGGAATAAAAATATCAGAACCGAACTTCGGATTATCCGGCACCGCAAATCCAAATGTCTTACTCTTTTCATAAGTACATACGATCCGGGTTGTACCACGTGATATGATCTTTGTGATCGTACCTTCCCTTCGTCTGCCGGTATTTTCTGAAGTGATCGCCACCTGTACCGTATCCATATGGAATGCACCGTGTACCTGCGACTCCGGGATAAAGATATCTTCCTCTTCCCCCTCGATACTGACAAATCCAAACCCTCTCGCATGCGCAGTAAATGTACCGGTCAGATATTTCCCTTCTGATTTGATATATTTGCCCTTGGAAGTCACTTCGATCCTGCCATCCATCACAAGCGCATCTAAGACTTCCTGCAGTTCACTGCGCTGTGATTTCGGCACTGATAGAACGACTGCCATCTCCTTCGCCTTCATCGGTACATAAAATTCATCACAGATAAACTGATAAATTGTCTTTTTCCGTTCTTCTAAAATTGTTTTCTCCATAAACCCCTGTCCTTTTTCCTATGAATCAAAAAAATGACTGCCGCACCTGCGACAGCCATCGATTCATCTTAAAAAATACTCATATTTAATACCGCTGCAATCACGATAAATAAGATAACAAAAAGTCTTGTCAGCTTTACTAACATACCTTCCATGGAACGTCCCTTGTTCTTGCCCCAGTATGTGTCTGCTGCACCTGCGATTGCTCCAAGTCCTGCGGATTTACTTTCCTGCATTAAGATGATAACTGTCAATGCTACACTGATTATAATAAAAACTACAGTCAAAATTGTTTTTACAACTGCCACGATCGTTCCCTCCTAGGTTACAAACTCACAACTTTAGTCATTGTAACATAGACGTTTTGTTTTTTCAACCTATTTTTTCATAATTTCTTCCGGTTCAAACACCGCATCTTCTGCCAGTTCCTCCTCGATCCGCAATAGCTGGTTATATTTGCTGGTACGCTCCGCGCGGCATGGTGCACCTGTTTTGATCTGTCCGGCATTGACCGCAACTGCAAGATCTGCGATAAATGCATCTTCTGTTTCACCTGAACGATGCGAGATTACCGTATGATATCCTGCAGATTTTGCCATCTCGATCGCATTTAATGCCTCTGTCACAGTTCCGATCTGATTTACCTTGACAAGAACCGCGTTCGCTGCACCAAGTTTGATTCCGCACTGTATCCGTTTCGGATTCGTCACAAACAGATCATCTCCGACAAGCTGCACCTTATCGCCAAGTCTTTCTGTCAGCTTCTGCCAGCCTTCCCAGTCATCCTCAAACAGACCATCTTCGATGGAAACAATCGGGAACTGCCCCATAAGCTCCTCATACATGGCGATCATCTCCTCCGAACTTCTGACAATCTCCTGCTCCTCCCCCTTTTCTTCTGACTCTCCAGGGAAAACATAAACGCCACGTGCTTCGTCATACAATTCACTCGCCGCAGCATCCATCGCATAGACAACATCTCTGCCCACCTGGTAACCAGCCATCTCCACTGCCTTCGAAAGATAAGAAAATGCCTCTTTTGTATCCTCAAAATCAGGTGCAAATCCTCCCTCATCTCCAACTGCCGTACTCATACCGTTTTCATTCAGTATCTGGCGCAGGAAATGATACACTTCTGCTCCCATCTTAAGTGCCTGTGAAAAACCACGTGCCCCCACCGGCATGATCATAAACTCCTGAAAATCAAGCGTATTTTTTGCATGGACGCCACCATTGATCACGTTCATCATTGGAACCGGAAGTGTTTTGGCATTGGTTCCTCCAAGATAACGGTATAACGGCATATCAAGAGCCTTCGCAGCCGTTTTAGCACAGGCAAGTGATACTCCAAGAATTGCGTTTGCCCCCAGATTTCCCTTATTATCGGTTCCATCAAGTTCCACCATCGCACGATCTAACTTTGCCTGCTCTAATACATTCATCCCAAGCAGCATTTCCCTGATTTTCGTGTTTACGTGATCTACAACCTTCTGCACACCAAGACCGAAGTAATCTTTATCCCCGTCACGCAGTTCGATTGCTTCAAATCTTCCGGTACTTGCACCGGAAGGAACAGATTCTCTTGCGGTAGTTTTTTTACCAGTCGTCTCTGTCTCGGCAGTCACCTCAACCTCCACTGTCGGATTTCCTCTTGAATCCAGAATCTGTCTTGCATGTACATCTGTAATGTTAATTTTTAATGACATAAAAAATTCCCCTTTCACACATTCTTTTTCCGTAGTATGTGTAATCAGGGAATCTTTTATAACTTTTTATGACAAAATAAATTTCTGTAGTGTCGCATACAAGAGTTTCGGATCGATCGGTTTTGCCAGATGCTCATTCATCCCGGCTTCCCTCGTCTGTTTTCTGTCCTCCTCACCGGCATTTGCCGTCATCGCGATGATTGGAAGGTCTTTTACATCTTCTCTGTCTAAAGCACGGAGCTCTCTGGCTGCCCCGATTCCATCTAAAACCGGCATCCGGATATCCATCAGTACTGCATCAAAATAATATTCCGGGAAATTTTCCACAAGTTCCACTGCCTTTCTGCCATTTTCTGCCGTAACGACTTCAAACTGTTTCTTTTCCAAAAGTCCCTTTGCCACAATGACATTGAGCGGATGATCCTCAACAAGCAGTATTCTCTTTCCGGCAAAACTGATATCCTCTGTTTTTTCTTTCCGCTCTTTTTTCCGACGGTCAAAATCAGGTTTTACGGTCACGGTAAACACAGTACCTTCTCCTTCCGTACTCTGTACTGTAATATCACCATCCATCATCCTTGCATAATTGCGCGCAATAGAAAGTCCCAGTCCGCTTCCTCCATAAACACTTGTATTTTCTTCATGCTGCTGTGTAAAAATATCAAATACCTTTGGCAGAAAATCCTTTGCAATACCAATTCCGTTATCAGAGACAACTGCTGTAAGCTGTACTCTTTCATTCACTTCCTGCTCTGTAACAGCTACATCAACACTTCCACCTTCCGGTGTAAATTTTACCGCATTATTGATCAGATTTATCATGATCTGTTCTAACCTTGTGGCATCTCCGATATATACTTCCGATATTTTCCGTTCTCTGTCAAAAGAATAGCCAACACCTGCCATAAGTGCCTGTGTTTTCGCTAACATATTGACATTATCCCAGAACTTATCCCCGGAAAATGCCCGGACGGCCAGCTTCATATTTCCACTCTCGATCCGTGACATATCGAGGATATCATTCAGCAATGCCAGAAGATATCTGGATGCCGAATCAATTTTTTCCGTGTAATCAAGCACCTGGTTTCTGTCATCAATTGACGACCGGATCATGGAATTTAAACCAATAATCGCATTCATAGGTGTCCGGATCTCATGACTCATTCCAGCCAGAAAATTTGTTTTTGCTTTATTCGCAGTCTCCGCCATCGCCAGCGCTTTTGCAAGCTGTTCCTGCTTTTCTTTTTCTTCTTTCACAATATCCTCAACATCGGACAGCATTAAAAGAAGTATACCGGTCTGTTCATTCTCGTCCATCTGTCCGCTGTATTCATCCACCGTATAAATTTCATCATAACCAAATGTCATGATACATTCTAATATCTGCTTTAATTTACTCTCTCTGGTCACATCATGATTATAGATAAACGCCATGATCTCACCGTTTCCGGGTTTCTGTAAAAGATTTACCTCCACTCTTACCCATACATATCTCCCGTTATAAAACTGGGCAACATATTCCTCAGAAAGGCTGTTGATTCCTTCCCTAAAAGAAGCAAGCAGCCCCTTCGGCGATAATCTCTGATTCTGTTCTTCTGTCAGATATACTTTTTTTGCATATGCAGACATCCTTGAACGGAAATGCCAGCAAAAAAGACAGGCATACCATGGCAATATTTAAGACGCAGAGCACAACTCTGTTCTCATAATCTACCTGGGACCTGCATTCTGCCAGCACATCCGCTTTCAAAAATTTATTCAATTTTTCCTTATGATTTTCATACAACTTTATCACTCTGTTTCAATTCCTTTTGTCTTTAAGAAATCTACCCAGATATTATATTTTGATCCATACAGATGCAGATTATCAAACGTAAGCTCCTGCTTTAATCCGCCCTGATCATCACATACTACTTCATTGACATCAATATAAAACACACGGACACCATCTGCAAGCTGCTGTATGCGCTGATTTCTCGCATCAATACCCGGATTATTAAAAATCGGGTCTGAATCGGATTTTTTGCTGGTCACATGCATGATCGCCTGCACATAAATGATCGCATCCGGCTGCAGTGTTTTGAATTTTTCGACTGCATTCTGATACTCATTCATAAACCCGTCAAGCGTTCCGCGTCCCATTTCATTAATACCGATCTGAAAATACACTTTTTTATACTGTTTAGCCTTTAATGCTTCCTCTAATGTTACCTTTTGGCCATTGACATTACAGAATGCATCTTTCCACAGATCATAGATATTCATGCCTACGGTCGCATAAAAATCTGCATGATCCAATCCGCCATAATCATGCAGACCTACCGTTCTCGAATCGCCAATAAAAACTGCATCATCAAAATAACTGTCATCCACCTGTATAAACTTCTTTTGTTCTAGAACCGCCGTCTCAGTATCCTGCTCCACAGTTTCCGTCCGCTGTATGGTCTCCTCTTGTTCTGTCACTTCTGTAGCCGCAACATTCTCTTCCTGCTGCGGTCTGTATTCGTCCGGCGTTTCCTTACTCCAAGGATAAATTTTATCATGAATTCCATCTAACACCAATACAAAATATGGAGTTTTTTTAATATTGATGGAATAATTTTTATAGATCCCGTCTTTTTTTAAATAACCGATCAGTGAAAGGATCACCCATCCGACGATCAAAAAGACTGCGACCTGACATTTCATTATTTTCTTCACACTAATCACCAGTCCTAAAAATTAAAATACAAAAATGGATTATTTGTAGAAACAGCCATATAATAAAGGCTTAAAACCAATACCACGATCACCGACAAACTTCCCAGCCACTTTTTCTCGACCACTTTGTAGAAAGCTGCCGGATATGGAGTAGAAAAAATAATCCCGATCAGAAACAGTGGTCCGTAATCCATCAGATACTTTATAAAATCCATCTGCTTTATTGCCTCTCCCACGCCAAAAAACGGGAACATTCTTGCATAATAAATTCCAAGCTGTCCTACATCCGCAATAGCAAATGCAACCCAGGTAAGCGGCACTACAAGTACCAGATATATATGGGAAAGTATTTTACTCTTCTCCAGAAACTGTAATAAAAACACTTTTTCTATAGCAAGCAGTACGAGCAGAGACGCTCCCCAGATCAGGAAATGTCCTTCTGCACCATGCCAGATGGCAGTCAGACTCCATACCACAAATAAATTAAATATCGTACGCGCCTTTCCTTTCCTGTTGCCACCTAACGGAATATAGACATATTCCTTAAACCAGCGTCCCAGCGTAATATGCCATCTTCTCCAGAATTCTGATACCGATTTTGAAATATAAGGATGTTTAAAGTTTTTGGGAAATTCAAATCCCAGCATCTGCCCAAGTCCCAATGCCATCAAAGAATATCCTGAAAAATCAAAATACAGCTCTAGGGAGTATGCAAACGCCCCCATCCATGCTAATGGCGTTGAAATACTTTCAAAACCGATTGACTGTATATTATTCCACAAAAGCCCGATACGGTCTGCAACGATCACTTTTGCTCCAAGTCCCAGTATCAGTGTTTTTAATCCTGATTCAAACTGTTCTATAGTAACAGTCCTGCTGCATAAAGCCATACGGACTTCTGAATAATTGATGATCGGTCCGGCGATCAGCTGCGGAAACATCATCAGATACGTTCCGAGACGGATAAATGATTTTTCAACCGGCACTTTTCCCCGGTAAACATCGATGATATAGGCGGCGATCTGAAACGTATAAAAACTGATGCCAAGCGGCAGTTTATCCATGAGTCCACTATACTTAAAAAGGAACAGAACACCAAAATCATAGCACAGTGCCATGATCAACAGAATCAGTTGTTTTTTTCCTCTTCCCTCATAAGTATCCCGGTACATGAATCTTCCCAGAATATAATTGATCACCACAGAGGCAAGCAAAAGCACTACATATTCTGCCTCACCTGTTGTATAAAATAAAATGCTCCCTGCAAACAACACCGCATTTTTCCATTTTTTCGGTGCCACATAATATATCAGTAAAAAAAACGGTAAAAACCGGAATAAAAATTCAAAACTGCTAAATACCATCTTATCGGCTCTTTCTAATCCACATTATTTTTTTAACAACAACTATTATAGCCAAAAAAATGTCTGATAATCACCTGTTAAGCAAAGTTAGTAAATTTGTAAATTTTTTGTTATTTTTGTCACATCTCGGAAATATTTTTTGATCTCCCCAACAAAATACAAAGATCCGAATGCAATCGTTTTATGTGCCGCATCTAGACGATCCGGCATCAGTTCATCAAAAGATCTTAATAGACCCGCCTCACAGATTCCCTTTTTTCTGATTTTCTCCGATAACTCCTTCGCAGCAAGTGCCCTCTCTGACTCGACTGTTACCGTCTTAAAATCAAGAGCAAGTGGAAGTAATTCTTCAATCATCTCCTCATAATCCTTGTCTGCCATAACTCCCATGATAAAATGAAACTTCTCTTCCGGAAACAAGGTACGAAGACTTTTTGCCAGTGCTGCCACTCCGTTGCTATTATGTGCACCATCCACCATGAAAAACGGATCTTTGCCAAGAATCTCCATCCGGCCTTCCCATCTTGTCTTTCTGATTCCTTCCCTGATATAATATTCTGCTTTTTCTTCTGAAATTCCCCTGTTTTTCAAAAAAATTTCTGCTGCCTGAATCGCTGCAAGTGCATTTTCATACTGATGCACACCAAGCATTGACATCTCAAGATCTTTATAATTTTTACAGGAAAAATATTGTCTGCCATTTTCATAGCGGCAGTCTGTCACATCATGGATATCCGCGATCCTTATCTCTGTAATTTTCTCTTTTTCTGCCGTTTCAAGCAGGATCTGCATCGCTTCCTGCTTCTGGCTTTCTAATACCAGTTTTGTA
The DNA here is from genome assembly GCF_003463035.1 of Roseburia sp. OF03-24. Taxonomy (NCBI): domain Bacteria; kingdom Bacillati; phylum Bacillota; class Clostridia; order Lachnospirales; family Lachnospiraceae; genus Roseburia; species Roseburia sp. OF03-24. Next base: position 30,587 of record NZ_QSCK01000020.1, read on the forward strand.
CCTTTTTTTATGATACCTGCTTTCTCCGCCGCAATTTTATCTAAAGTATCGCCTAAAATCGCCATGTGATCATATCCGATCTTCGTGATAACCGTAACCTCCGGTACACCGATTGCATTCGTCGAGTCTAATCTTCCTCCAAGTCCGGTCTCTATCACAGCTGCCTGACACTGTTCTTCCTTATAATAAAGCAGTGCTATCGCAAGGCAGTAATCAAACATAGTCAAGGCTGCCCCAAACTCTTCCCCCAGCAGCATATTCCCAAGTCGTGTCACTTTCTCTTGGGATATCATCTGTCCATCCACACAGATCCGTTCCCTGAAATCAACCAGATGTGGTGATGTGAACATCCCTGTACGGATTCCTGCTTCCTTTAAAATTGAGCACAAAAAAGCAGAGACGGAACCTTTTCCGTTCGTCCCCGCTATATGGATCACACTCATATTCTGCTGTGGTCTGCCTAACTTTTCAAGCATCAGTGCAGATATCTCTGCCCCCGGACGGTTGCCAAACCGTCTCTGATGTTCAATCTGGTCTAATACTTCCTCATATGTCAGTTCTTTCATAATACTGTCCTTTTTCTATATTAAACTGCGATAATGACACCGCCGTCATTGGCATACATCGTGCTGACGCCCGCCGTATCCGTAATAATGATTTTTTTGAACTTTGCCAACTTTTCTAATTTTTCTTTTACTGCTCTGGCACGTTCCGGACAATTACAGTGTGAGATCGCAAGCACTCTGTTCTCACTGTTTTTTGTCTTTGCAATCACATTCTGAATCATCTTATCCAGTGCTTTGTTCATGCCACGCGCCTGGCCAAGCTGACAGATCGATCCCTCCTCGGTAGATCCCATCACCGGCTTGATATTTAATGTATTTGCAATAAATGCCTTAAGATTTGTCAGACGTCCATTCTTGCGCAGAGTCTCTAATGTTTCAAGCACGAAAAAGGTATTCATGGAGCTGATATATTTTTCTGTCGTCTCAACAACTTCCTCGAAACTCATACCTGCCTCTTCACACTCCTGTACTTTCATGCCGATCAATGTTTCGCCTATGGAAGCAGAGCGGGAATTAAATACATAGATCTTCTTCTCGCCCGGATGCTCCTCTTCAAACAGATTTTTTCCAAGTTCGGCACTGTTATAAGATCCCGACAGTCTGCCGGACAAAGTTACCACATATACATGATCCGCATCTCCTTCATATGATTTCATATACTCATCCGGAGACGGACATGCAGATTTCGGTCCGGTAACGCTTTCCTTAACCCTGCGGAGGAAATCCTTCTGGTCAAATGTCTCATCATCGCGAATACAATATCCATCTACCTCTAACTCCAATGACACATTCTGATAATGTCCATCTTTTTTTAAATCTTCCGGCAGTTCTCCACAACTGTCAATCACAATCTTATACATTTCAGATAACCTCCACAACCCGGCAATTTGTTATTTGATAACTTTTTATATGTTATTTCTTTCCATTACATGTAGTATTGATTACTACATAACAGTATCATAAAAACTTTGTTTTGTATAGAGGTTTTCATTATATTTTATATATTTTTTATCAGACATACGTTTTAAGAGAATTTCAGGATCAGTACATTCTGATCCTGATCCTCAATATAGGATAATCCAGTAATCCCCTCACAGTAATCACGGATATGCTGTTCATCGATGAGATACGCTTTTGCCTGCTCATATAAAGAGTTGTCCGAAAAACGGATCTCCTCTGTGACAGCTCCATTGCGATAGGCCTCGCCATAAATCTGTCCAACCACATCCGGTTCCCATTCTGTGATATATTTTCCTTCTTTTACATAGTAATTATCTGCCGTCGCCGTACAGTCCGGCAAAAGCAATGTGCCATCCGCCTGATGTGTCTTGCTGATCTCAGCCGTAGTCACCCCGAAATAATTATAATTGATAAAAGATCCAAAGCCGCTCTCACCATTATTATAAGAAGAATTTCCCCATGTCGTATCTATAAAATAATATGCGCCATCAAGCTGCACAAGATTCCACGCATGCGTATCTCCCTCCGCAGTTCCCGTCACGACAACAGCCCGTATTCCTAAAAGAGACAACAGATACTGCGTGGCATTTGCATACCCCTGACAGACTGTTTTCTTATTTAAAAAGACACTGATAATGTTCTGGTTCTGTTCCGTTCCCATTTCATACTCAATGTTTCCAGCCAGATATTCGAAAACATATTTTGCCTTTTCATAATCTCCCCAGGATGAATCCACATTTTTTAATATGGAATCCACCACTGAATCGATCCGGCTCTGATAGGAATCACGCTCATCACGATCCACTGTATAGCTTGGCGAAAAATCTATACTGACCGTCTTTTTCCCCATCGTGTACTGCGTATAGTTATATCCGGATACCCAGAAAATCCCCCCGTGGTCTGCTATGACAGAACGATATGCTTTCTCTAATACCTTTTCGTCACAGGTACTTACCGGAACCTTTGAATCATGTGTCATAATAATCCGATATATCTCATCATAGACTGTCTGCTGCTCCGTTGAGAGAGTTTCGTAAGCATATCCATGCGATACTTTTGCCTCCGGTGTTTCATTTTCCGTACCTGTTTCCTGACTCTCTTTTATATGCTTCTCTATTGTGCCGGAATCTGCTTTGGATTTTGCATTTTTCTGTTCTACATGAACCTGGCTTTGTATCTGTCCCGGAGGTGTGAAAGAATCAGGAAATACTCCGGTATATCGGATCACTGCGCCTGCTAACACCGCTAAAATCATACATTTAAGCAGTGTATGTCTTTTTCTTCTTTTCACACTTCCCCCTTAAAGTGAAAAATATGCCTTTACAAGTTCCGTCAATGCTTCCTGGTCTGCTGCTCCCATCAATTCTCTCGCCGAATGCATTGCCAGAAGCGGGATACCGATATCTACCGTTTTTACCGGCAATAATGCAGATGCAATAGAACCAAGTGTTCCGCCCCCTGCCATATCTGAACGGTTCACAAACTTCTGATATGGGATTTTTTTCAGATCACAGATCTGCTGAATAATCGCAATTGCCTCACAGTCTGTCGCATAGGACTGGGAACATGCCTCCTTGATACAGAAGCCGCTTCCAAGCACCGGTTTATTAGTAATATCCATTTTGCCTGCCTGATTTGGATGCAGACCATGTGCAACATCTACAGACAACAGCATGCTCTGATACAACAGTTCCGGAGCACTCTCCCCCGCTCCACAGGCTTTTAGAATTCGGAGTAACATATCGTGAAGCAATATAGATCCCGCTCCCTGTTTACTGCGGCTTCCAATCTCCTCGTGATCAAACAGTGCGATCAGATTAATACCGTCTTTCCTTTCCGCATCTATGATACCGGATACCAATGCTGCACAGGATGTCAGGTTATCCAGTCTTGGAGATGAGATAAAATCATCCTCTAAGCCGACATACTCCGGCTGTTCTCTGCAATATACCGTCAGTTCAAAATCTAAAATATCTTCTTTTGCAACAGACAGTTCTTTTGCAAGAAAACCTAAGAAATAATCAGCACATGTTTCATTTTCTGCAAGTAATCCTGCAACCGGGATCATATCGATCTGCTTATTCAGCTCCACACCCTTATTCACTTCGCGATTCATATGGATTGCAAGATTTGGGATCGTGAGCAGATTCTTTTGGGATGCAAAATATTTTAATTCCGGTGTAAACGGATCATTCCCTCTTACTGCCACACGTCCTGCCACACCAAGTGGTCTGTCTAACCATGTATTTAAAATTGCACCTCCATACACCTCAATATTAACCTGTGCATAGCGATTCGTTACAACATCACATGACGGTTTAATTCTAAGACATGGAAAATCCGTATGTGCCGCTGCGATCCGGACTGCAGGCTTTTTTTCTTTTTTCATCTCATCCGCAGGAATCGAAAATGCAAACAGAGTGGTATCATGATGATCCACATAATAGCGGCCACCTGCTTTTAAATTCCATTCTTCTTCATAAGCTATCTTTTCAAAACCGGCATCTGCTAAACGCTTTTCACATGCCTTTACCACATGTACCGGAGATACTCCCTCTTTTAATAAATCAAATAAAACTGTTTTCTCGTTCATTGTAGTTCCTCTTTTCCTGTAATACTGATTAAGACCATCCCTATTTTACTATAAAATCAGAAAGATTACATCCTTTATTTTATTTCTCTGGGTTTTATGGTACAATATGCGTAAGCAATGAGCAGTGCCACATGAAAATGAACATAATATGAAAGAGGTATACCGCATGTTAGCGCTCAATATCCCGGAACTCAAAAATTTTATGAACCAGCTTCTGTGTTCAGATACATTCGACCACTTTCTGTTAAAGGAAGCAACCATACAAAAAGATGCCGTATGGAATTTTGACGGAACGATCACACCGGACTTTTTTTCAAAAGAAGAATTAGAAGAACAGGGCTTATCTGACCTTGCATTCCTTCCTTATGGCAGAGTGCGCCAGCACTGTTTCGACCTGATCAAAGGAAAACGTACTCCTAATTATTTCAAATTTGTATTTCTGCTGTCACCGGATAATCTGTCCCGGACACTTGCCAGCATCCAGACTTCTTTTACTCCACAGGATGTAACAGGGATGTTTTTGAATCTGAAGTTCCAGAATGGAAGTCTTATGCTCACAACCGGCGTATCTTATCGTATTTTTTCTACCGATAAATCCTTAGAACACGAATGGGACAGACTCGTCGAGATTTTTCTCAAAAACCACGATATTGTTATTGAGAAATTAGGTTGAAAAATATCCTCTTTTTTCCTTTACTTTTCAAAATTGTTATGATATGCTCTAACTAGCTGTAAATACAGCCAGTAATATTTTTTGGAGGTACTTTTCAATGAACAAAGGTACAGTAAAATGGTTTAACAACCAAAAAGGATACGGATTCATCTCTGACGAGCAGGGCAATGATGTATTCGTACACTACTCAGGTCTGAACATGGAAGGTTTCAAATCCCTCGAAGAAGGCGCTACTGTAGAATTCGAAGTAGTAGAAGGCGCTAAAGGACCTCAGGCAACCAACGTTACAGTAGTAAAATAATTACTACCAGCACAATCAGTAGTTTCACATGTACCTTTTTCTTTTTAAATAGAACCAGTTTTTATTTGTTAGATTAAGATATTGTAAACAATGGATTTAAAAAAGAGTGTCGGCTTTCCGGCACTCTTTTTTATGTAATAGTATTCTTTCTTGTGTAGTCCATTCAAACTGGTCTGCTCAATTTTCACCTGACTGGCATTTTAAAATAAACCAGTGTGCGTTTAAGATATGCATAAATAAATGACAGATAATATCGGTCATAAGAAACGTATGAGGAGAAAAGAAATATGAGCACAACATCTACAACTACTGTAAAAACAGAAAATTCAATCGGTCAGGTACAGTTTCTGACCATCACAGCACTTTTCATTGCATTAACTTATGTATTTACCGCATTTGTCAATGTCAGACTTCCGATCACTGCAAACGGCGGACTGATCCATCTTGGCAATGTTCCGCTTTTTATCTGCGCCATTTTATTTGGCAAAAAAAGTGGTGCACTTGCCGGCGGTATTGGCATGGGACTCTTTGATCTTCTCTCCGGCTGGACAGCATGGGCACCTTTTACATTTATCATCGTAGCGATTATGGGATATGTTGTTGGTGCGATCACGGAAAAACACCACGGACTCGGTTTTGATGCACTCGCCATCGCTGCTGCCTGCGTGATCAAAGTAGTCGGCTATTATATCGCAGAGGGTATCATCTACGGCAACTGGATTGCACCGGTTACTTCCATTCCGGGAAATCTGTTTCAGATCGGTGTTGCAGCCGTTGTAGTCCTGATCGTCATCGAGCCTTTACGCAAAGCAGCAAACAAAATTATTTTCAAATAAAGTTTCATTTGAAAATAGCATTTTTCACTCAAACTTGTAATGCCCAAAAAACGGGCGGGAATGGAGATTAGTATTAATATGTATAAGATCATGACACCCGGACCGGTTCAGGTTCCGGAACCAGTAAGACGTGCACGCAGTTTTGCCTGCACAAATCCTGATCTGGATGAAGAATTTTATGATTTTTATAAAGAAACCTGCGAACTGATCAGCAGCCTCCTTGGCACGAAAAACGAAACGCTGATCTTAGATGGTGAAGGGATTTTAGGACTGGAAGCTGCATGTGCTTCCCTGACAGAACCGGATGATAAAGTTCTTGTCATCGACAACGGTATCTACGGAAAAGGATTTGCAGATTTTGTCAGCATGTACGGTGGTATTCCGGAAATCTACCATGCTGATTACGAAAATACTCTGGATGTGGATGCACTTGCAGAATATTTAAAAGATCATCACGATTATACTTATGCCACTGTTGTACACTGCGATACCCCAAGCGGCATGTTGAATGATATCAGCAGAATCTGTCCACTGCTCAAACAGTACGGCATCTTAACGGTCGTTGACTCCGTTTCCGGTATGTTTGGCGAAAAAGTATGTGTCGATGATTTTCAGATCGACCTTCTCTGCGGCGGCTCACAGAAAGCAGTCTCCGCACCTCCGGGACTTACCTTTGTTGTGGTAAGTGATGCCGCAAAAGAAAAAATGAAAAACCGTAAAACTCCGATTGCATCTTTCTACGCAAACCTGATGGCATTCGACGGTTACTACGAGAAAAAATGGTTTCCATATACTATGCCGATCAGCGATATCTACGGTCTGCGCGCTGCATTTAATCTGATCGCCGAAGATGCGACTTTGTATGAACGACATGCAAGGATCGGTTCTGCTACAAGAGCAGCCGTAAAAGAAGCGGGTTTAAAACTTCATCTGCAGAGCGGGTTTTCAAACACTGTAACTGTTTTTGACATTCCGCAATGTACTGATGCTAAATCTATCCTTGATACAATGCGAACAAAATATAATATCATGCTTGCCGGATCTTTTGATGAACTCTCCGGTAAAGTGATCCGTATCGGTCATATGGGGGAAAATGCAAGGTTAGAGCATATGGTTCCTACTTTAGAAGCTCTCTCTGCTACCCTGACTGAACTTGGTGTCACGCTTAAGGGAAATCTTGCAGATCTGTTTTTGAAGTATTATAGAAAAAAAGAGGCCTAATTGGCCTCTTTCTTTTCCTCTAAACGTTCTCTGATCTGCTGCATTCTGCCGTCTAACTGTGAGATCAGTTCCGCACAAAAGCAGAGATCCTGTGAGATCACCTGTGCATTTTCAATGTCCTTTTTGTATTTTAATTTATGCTCTAAACTTGCCCAGAAATCCATGGCGATCGTTCGAAACTGCACTTCCACACGCATCATCTTTTTCTCATTTGTCAAAAAAATCGGTACTTCAAGGATCAGATGCAGACTGCGGTAACCATTCGGTTTGGGATGACTGATATAATCTTTCTTCTTGATCAGCTTGATATCATCCTGTTTTTCCAGATAATCCGCTAATGTATAAATATCATCGGGAAATGAGCAGATAACACGGACACCTGCGATATCATTCAGATTCTTCTCGATATTATCTACGGAAAATGGAATCTCCTGACGCTTCATTTTCTTCATAATACTGTCCGGTTCTTTGATCCTGCATTTTATCGATTCGATCGGATTCCTGCTGTTTTGTACAGATAACTCTGTGTTCAATACGTCAAGTTTTGTCCTCACCTCTAACATTGCACATTCGTACTGCATCATCAGACAGCGAAACTTCTGTAGTTCTTCAATATCCCCAAAAACATGATCCAGTTCCTTGACTGTTTCAATATCCATGTATTCCATTTGACTTTCTCCTTAGAATCGTTCTTTTGTAACAGCTTCTCCTGACCTGCTACTCTTTCATTACTATTTTACCATACTTTTACGGAAAAGTTATCTAAACTTCTGTGAAGATTTCGGATTATATAATATTTTTACATAAGAGGTGCAAACAAACGCAAGAAACACTGTGTTCCCCTCAAAACAGCAGATCTTCCGCTCTTATATTTTTCTGTTACTTCCGTGCTCTCTGCAAAAATATGTTCAAAATCCTGACGAATCTCCCCTACGGCGTCACAGTTATATAAAAAGGCTCCATTTTCAAAATGAAGATACAAACTCCGGTAGTCCATATTAATGGTGCCACAGGTTGCCGCCTCTCCATCGCAGACACATTGTTTAGCATGGATAAATCCCGGCGTATACTCATAAATACGCACCCCTTGGCGCACGAGTCCTGCATAATAAGAACGTGTTACTTTATAGATCAGTTTCTTATCCGGGATCCCCGGTGTCACGATCCGCACATCCACACCACGCTTTGCAGCAAGTCCAAGAGCACGGTTCATCTCATCTGTGATGATCAGATACGGTGTTGTAAAATAAATTTCTTTTTTGGCATGTGCGATAAGATTCATATAAACGCTCTCTCCCACATGTTCATCATCTAATGGACTATCCGCATACGGCTGGATAAATCCCTCCTGTTTTACTTTATAATCTGTCACCGGCAGGTACTTCTGATAATCCTGGTCTGTCTTTTTTACAACATTCCACATTTCAAGGAACATAACCGTAAGACTTTTTACAGCATCTCCTTCTAAACGGATGCCGGTATCTTTCCACCGTCCATACGGATGTGTGACATTAAAATATTCATTTGCAAGATTGTACCCTCCGGTAAATCCCACTTTTCCATCGATCACTGTAATTTTTCTGTGATCGCGGTTATTCATAAATACCGATAATACTGGAATAATCGGATTGAATACACGGCAGGCAATTCCATTCTCCTCCATACGTTTTCTGAAATCATGATTGATAAATCCAATGCTTCCAACATCATCATAGAAAATACGTACTTCAACTCCATGCACTGCCCGGTCTTTTAACACGTTAAAAATCCGTTCAAAAGATTCTGCCTGCTCGATGGCATGATACTCCATAAATATAAAATGTTCTGCTTTTTTCAAATCTGCAAGCTGTGCCTCTAACCCCTGTGACGCATCCGCATAAAATTCAATATCTGTATTGCGATAAACCGGATAATGACCATATTTCCAGATGTACTCTGTCTGGTTTGCTATTGACAGATCTTTTTTCTGAAGCATTTTTACGACAGTCTCATCACTTTCTAAAAATGGGAAAAGTTCACTGTCAATGCCCTCATAACGTTTTTTCATATTTCTGGTCAGATTTGACCTTCCAAATAGTGCAAATACACACAGACCAAATACCGGAAATGCAGTAATGACCAACATCCATGGCACTTTAAATGCCATGTTTCCATGCATTCCATATATGGCAAATACAACCGAGACCGCGATCAACGTGGAAAAAAGAGAAATTGCTGCCGAATAATTATTCAGCCATATAAAAAGACTGATGATCCATATGACCTGAAGCAATACGCTGATACCAACAAAAATCAATCTTCCTACACTGTTTTTTACTGATGTTTTCTGTTCTGTTCTCATAATATTGAAAAATACCACATAATTTTACTCATGTGGTATTTTCTCCTCCGTTTCTGATTTATTTTTAGTTACGTGCATTCATTTTATCTTTTACATTTGCATCCACTTTTCCAAGATACCCTACCAGCTCATCGGATACATTCACAATGCGCTCTGTTGCCTGATCACACTGTTCAACGATCTGCTGGAATTCTTCCATGTTTTCTGTTGTTACTTTCGCACTCTCGGCATTCTGTTCTGCAAACTCTGTCAAAGAGGTGATTCCACTTTCAATTACCGTCTTATGATCGTCTAACACATTTACTTCTTCGCTGATTCCATCCACAGCATCGCTTGTATTCTTGATCTCCTCATTCAGGGAACGGAAAATTTCTTCCGTATCATGAATCTTCTCATTCTGTTTCACAAACGCTTCTGATACTTTCTGCGTGATCTCCACACTGACGTTTGAATTATCAATCAATGTATTGACGATCTGATTGATCTGTTCTGTTGATTCCCTTGACTGGTCAGCTAATGTACGGATCTCTTCTGCAACAACTGCAAATCCTTTTCCATGTTCTCCGGCTCTTGCAGCTTCAATACTTGCATTTAAAGCTAAAAGATTTGTCTGATTTGAGATTCCGGCTATGATCTCTGTTGCTGTGCGGATCTCCTGTGCAGACTGGTTTGTCAGATCTGTCTGCTGTCTTACATTTTCAATCGCAACACCGCTCTCCTTACTGATATTTACAAGTTCCTCCATGATTGCTTCTGCTGCCTTGTTGCTTTCTTTCATGTGCTCTGCACTTTTTGCAAGCATCGATACATTCTCTGCAATCTTATCGATCGTTCTGCTGATAGCATCGATCTTCTCTTTCATATCGACTGTGTGATCAGCCTGTGAGATCGTATTATCCGTAATAGTAGTCACTGCCTGCTCTGTCTGATCCAGTGAAGCTGTCATACTCTTAAAAATATTCTTAAAATTCTCTGAAACCTCACCAAGTTCCTTCGTTGCTTTCTTTATTCCCAGTACAACCTGTGAAAATGAAGTGATCGACTCCTGAAACGTACGCACAAGCTGTCCGACTTCTCCATCTTTCTCTGCAAGTTTATTTGCTTTCTTAGCAACACCACCGGAAAGTTCCACCTCTGAGCCATCACTCATAAGCTGTCTGAATGCATCCAGGAGTGTTTTGATTGATGCAAAAACAATGCCAAAAAACAGTACAGTTGCAAGACAGATCAGTATCATTGCAACCATCGTACCGATCACGCCATTTTTCAGCAGCTCAAGTACCACGATCTGCCATACTGCCATAATCAGAAAAAATACAACAAAAACACCCATTAATCTTTTCCATGCCATTTTCTTTGTGTCACCCATTTTTATCCTCCAGCTATGTTATTGTCTGAGACTGCTCCACCACAGGTGGATCCGTCTGTTTTGATTTCTGCATGACTTTATTCTCATACATCGCATGATCCGCTTCACGGAACACTGCTGCAAATAAATCTATACTGTCTGTTTCATGGAATGCGATTCCTCTTGCAATCTGTATCTTCTGTTCATACTTTGTATTATTTTTATTGAAAACAATAATACCATTATCAAAGTTTGCCAGCAGTTCCTCGCATTCTGTCTGTTTGGGCTGTTCGATGATGATCACAAACTCATCACCACCGATCCGGTATACAGTATGATCTTTAAATCCTTTTTGGATCAGTCTGCTTGCATCCCGGATGAGCATATCCCCAAATTCATGTCCAAAATTGTCATTGATCTTTTTGAGATTATTGATATCCATGACCACGACTGCATATTTCATATTCTCGGCTGCCGCGCGTTTATCCAGTTTATCCACATACTCCTTATATGCCGCCTTGTTAGCAACACCCGTCAGGGCATCTGTATACGCCTGTTCATTTACATAATCGATATAATGCCGCAGATGATTGACCATCTGCTGTACACTGTCTGCAAGCACTCCAACTTCATCTTTTGACTCACAGTCAATGTTGACATCAAGATCACCGCCTGCAACTTTCTGTGCTGCTTCCGTAAGTTCTTTGAGCGGTCGTATCATTTTTCTGGTAACATGTATTGTGATCACGACTGAAAAAATCATTATCACAACGGTTGAAACCAGAAACAGACGTATAATACGGCTGCTTAATTCATTAATCTCCTGCACCGGTGCTGTAACAGCAAACAGCATACCATTTTCCAGCTGTCTTGCCGTCATTTCTTTCTTTGTTCCCTCAAGATTATAACTGACCAGACTATCCTGTCCTGCTTTTTTGATCAGTAAATTTAACACCTTTCTGATCTTTCCGTGTACACTTCCCTCAGCAAGTCCCTCCGGATAATCATGATGGTAATAAAGAGCACCATTTGTTCCTGCCAGAAAAGCATAACCGCTCTGATAAATCTGTACGGAATCTACCTTTTCCTTCAATAGTGCCATGTCAATATCCATGCCCAGAACACCAATAAAATCTTCATCCTGATATATCGGCACCACATACGAAATGATCCAGTCATTTTTATTCAGATTGTTATACGGTTCCATCCAGAAAGCGTCTTCGTTCTCCAGAGCTTCATAGTACCATCCGACATTCTGTGTGTTATCTTTTGTATATTTTGAAAAATCAACCAGAGAATCTTCGTTAACATCACCTTTTTCATCCCTATACCAGAAAAATCCTGTCTGGTCATCGGCAATTTCAGGATTAACTCTCATATATACTCCACGTGATCCTTCTGTATTTTTCACGGTATGTAGTGAAACTTCCTGTACTTTTTTTACAAAGGCATCCACATTGTCCCTGCCTGTACCACCAATTCCGAGTGCGTTATACTGCTCTATCGTATAATCCCTGATCGTATTCACGGACTGTTCAATCCCCATCAGTGCTGCATCAATCTCCTGTGCCTTATCTTCACAGAACAGATTCATAAACTGTGTGGAATCCTCATTTACAAGTTTATGCGTATATAAAAAACCAACATATCCCAGTGCCAACGCTGTAAGAAGTACACAGCCTACCGTCAAAGCCAGAAATTTAGACTGTAAAGACCTCATCGGCAATCCTCTCTCCTCTTTCTGATATATGTTCTATTATATGCATTTTGTCATAAATTGTCAAAAAATATCACTTATTTTTTGTATGTATTTTTGAACATTTCAAGCAACATTTTCTTGATTTTTTTCTGCATAACATCTAAAATTATTGTGGTATGACCACATACCACAAAGAATCTCGACAATATAAAGGAATCATAACATATGGAATTTCAAAAATTAAACGCACCATCACTCAAAGAATTATTTATATCCGAACTGGAAAATATGATCATTTCCGGCAAACTTCCAATCGGTACAAAACTTCCATCCGAACGTGAACTTGCCACATCCATGCAGGTTTCACGCGCTGTTGTCAACTCCGGTATCGCCGAACTTGAAAAGAAAGGATTTGTCGTGGTAAAACCGCGCATCGGCACATTTGTAGAGGATTACCGCAGAAATGGAACCATGGACACTTTAGTTTCCATTATGAAATATAATGGCGGAGCTTTAAGCCAGGAAGAAATCTGTTCCATCCTTGAGGTTCGTATTCTCTTTATGAGCCTTGCATCCCGCCTTGCGATTGAAACAGCAACGGATGCTGCGATCGAGGGTCTTTCTTTTTACCTTGAAAAATTAAAAAATGCCACAACACCGGAAGATGCTGCAACATCTATCTTTGAGTTCAGTCATGAGCTGAGTTTTATCAGTGGAAATATGCTGCTTCCACTGTTCTTTATATCATTCCGTGATCTTGTATGCAGTCTTTGGGTACGCTATGCAACAAAATACGGCATAGAAGAATTATACCAGAGTGCCCTGTCCATCTATAATTTTGTCCGTGCAAGAGATGTCCGTGGTGCTCTCGATTATATAGAAACTTCTACAACCGAATGCATCAGTGGAACCCGCATGATCTACTGATCTTACTACAAAACAGCCTGACTTTGGATTCCATCTCAAAATCAGGCTGTTTTTTCATATTCCAATCTATACTTTTATTTTGCAAACTGGCTGTTGTACAGCTTTGCATAAAATCCATTCTTCTCTAACAGTTCCTCATGTTTTCCCTGTTCTATGATATTTCCATCCCGCATGACAAGAATGATATCTGCTTCCCGGATCGTGGAAAGGCGGTGTGCAACGATGAAACTGGTACGCCCTTTCATCATACGGGCAAATGCTTCCTGTATCTTGATCTCAGTTCTTGTATCGATCGAGGATGTCGCCTCATCTAAGATCAGCATCGGCGGCAGGCAGAGCATAACTCTTGTGATACATAAAAGCTGTTTCTGTCCCTGTGAAAGGCTTCCGCCATCCTCCGAGATCACCGTATCGTATCCTTTTGGCAGACGTTTAATAAAACTATGCGCATGGGATGCTTTTGCTGCCGCAATGATCTCTTCCTCTGTGGCATCCGGTTTTCCCATCGTGATATTTTCACGGATCGTTCCGCTCCGTAACCATGTCTCCTGCAGTACCATACCATAATTACTTCTTAAACTCTTTCTGGTCATCTCATCAACCGGTATTCCGCTGACACAGATTTTTCCACTGTTTACATCATAAAAACGCATCAGAAGGTTGATGAGTGTTGTCTTGCCACATCCCGTAGGGCCTACAATCGCTACACGCTGTCCCGGCTGTACGGAAAGATTGAAGTCCTCGATCAGCTTCTGTTCCAGTGTATAAGAGAAATATACATGGGACAGTTCCACGCTTCCATCTGCCTTCTCTAACACTTTTGCATCTTTGGCATCCGGTACTTCAACCGGCTCCTCGATCAGTTCAAACACTCGGGCAGCACAGGCAAGTGCATTCTGCAGCTCAGTGATGACACCGGAGATCTCGTTAAACGGCTTCGTATACTGGTTCGCATAACTTAAAAGACTCGATAACTGTCCGACTGTAATGCTTCCTTTTATTGCAAGAAATGCACCGACGACACCGACTGTCGCATAGACAAGGCTGTTGATAAAACGTGTTGCCGGGTTCGTGATACTCGAAAAGAAGATCGCGCGCAGTGAATATTTCTGCAGTCTTCCGTTGATCTCGTCGAACTGCTCTAACGCCTCATCCTCATGTGAAAATGCCTGCACGACTTTCTGGTTTCCAACCATCTCTTCGATGAAAGCGGTCTGTTCGCCCCGCGTCTCAGACTGCAGTTTGAACATGGAAAATGTCTTTTTTGCAATAAAACTTGCAACAAACAATGATAACGGTGTGATGACCACGACCGCAACCGTGATATTCACACTGATCGTCAGCATAAAGATCAGTGTACCGAAAATTGTCACGATTCCGGTAAAAAACTGTGTAAATCCCATCAGAAGACCATCTGCAAACTGATCAACATCCGCGATGACACGGCTGACCACCTCTCCATAAGAATGGGAATCAATATACTTAAGCGGTAAATGTTCGATCCGCTCAAACGCTTCTTTCCGGATATCACGGATCACATTGTAAGTAATCTTATTGTTGCATGCATTCATGATCCACTGCGCGGCTGCCGTGAGCAAAATCACCACTGCCATACGCTCTAAGATCACAAGGATTCCTGCAAAATCAACCTGTCCCTTCGTGATGATCAGGTCGACTGCACGTCCTGTTAAGATCGGGATATAAAGAGTCAGTGCCACGGTAACTGCCGCAAGCACGATCGATAAGCCAAGGTAAAACCAGTATCTCCGGATGTAATCAAGCACTTTTTTTACTGTTGTCTCCTGCTGCTCTGTCACTACTTTCTTCATGCTGTCTTACCTCCTTCCTGTTTTTTAAACTGTGAATTGTAAATCTCCTGGTATACCTCACAGCTTTCTAACAGTTCTTCGCTGGTTCCAAGACCAACGATCTTTCCATCGTCAAGCACAACAATGCGGTCTGCATGCTGGATGGATGCTGCTCTCTGGGAAACAATAAAAACAGTTGTCCCGCCTTCCATCTCACGGATTGCTTTCCTGAGTGCAGCGTCTGTTGCGAAATCAAGTGCGGATGCACTGTCATCTAAAATAAGTATCTCCGGTTTCTTTACAACCGCACGTGCGATTGTCAGACGCTGGCGCTGTCCGCCGGAAAGATTTTTTCCACCCTGTTCGACTTCAAAATCAAGTCCACCCTCTTTGTTGTCAATAAATTCTTTTGCCTGTGCTACTGTGATCGCATTGATCAAATCTTCTTCCGAAGCATCCGGATTACCCCATTTTAAATTTTCACGGATCGATCCATGGAACAATACTGCTTTCTGTAAAACAGTACCGATCTTTCCTCGAAGTTCTTCAAGTGAATAATCTTTGACATTTTTTCCGTCTACTTTGACAGAGCCGGCTGTCACATCATAAAATCTTGGGATCAGATTGACAACCGATGATTTTCCGGAACCGGTTCCTCCAATGATACCGATCGTCTCACCTTTTTTTACCTTAAAATCAATATCTGTTAAGGACTCATCTCCGGCACCTGCATAAGTTAATCCCACATGAGAAAATTCCACTGCATACTCTGTATCTTCAGATTCATCAGAATCCGTTGTCTGTGGCTTGTCCATATTCCGGCTGCATCCGTCTGTAATGGATGACTGCATCTCAAAAACAGACTGGATACGGTTTCCACATGCGATAGATTTGTTGATGTTGATGATCAGGTTCGCAAGTTTTACTAATTCTACTAAGATCTGTGACATATAGTTGATCAAAGCAACAACCTGTCCCTGTGTGATATATCCGTTGTCAACACGGACTGCACCAGTCCATACAAGCACAACGATCGCACCGTTGATGATCACGTAGGTAAGCGGATTCATCAGTGCAGATATTTTTCCAACATAGATCTGTGCTCTGGTCAGGAGATCATTATTCTCATTAAAATGTTCTCTCTCATCCTCTTCCTTATTAAAAGCACGGATCACCCTGCTTCCTGTCAAGTTTTCTCTTGTGATCCCAAGCACTTTATCAAGTGCAGACTGCACTTTTTTATAAAGCGGGATACTGATGAGCATAATACCAAATACGATCACGGAAAGCAGTGGAATGGTGACAACAAATACCAGTGCTGCTTTAATATCAATGGTAAATGCCATGACCATTGCTCCAAATACGATAAACGGAGAACGGAGAAACAGACGAAGTACAAGGTTCACACCGTTTTGTACCTGATTAACATCACTCGTCATTCTTGTGATCAGTGTTGCCGTTCCAACGGTATCCATCTCTGTAAAAGAGAGACTTTCAATATGTGCAAACAGCGCATGACGCAGCTTTGTTGCAAATCCGACTGCCGCCTTTGCTGCAAAATACTGCGCGGTAATCGAGCATGTCAGTCCGATCACTGCAAGCAATACTAACACCATACACATCCGCATAATATAGGTCTTGTCCCCGGAAGCCACACCGGTATCAATGATTGCTGCCATAACAAGCGGTACGATCAACTCGAAGGTTGCTTCAAGCAATTTAAAAAGTGGTCCTAATACACTTTCTTTTTTATAATCTTTTAAATAAACCAGTAATTTTCTCATACAAACTCCAAATGTTTATTTTTTAATTTTTTTCATCTGCTGAAGTCCCAGGATCACTGCCCCGCCGATGATAAAGAACAGGATAGAAAAATTGTGGATCGTCATTGCAGGCTGTGGTGTATCAAGTGTGGTCGGTCCCATGATAACCGCATAAATAGAACCGAGCATTAAACCAACGATCAGAAAGATCGTCTGTGCACGGAAATTTTCAAGTGCCTTACGGATCAGCTTTACAACACTGAAAATGCCAACTAATACTCCACATCCAAATACAAATACAGTTGGAAAACTCTTTAAATTCAAATGCAGGATATCTTTGATCGCCGTCACGATCGGCAGATAAAGCCCCATGATAAGAAGCAGCGTTGATCCGGAAATACCCGGAAGCACCATGGCACAGATTGCAATCGCACCTGCGATAAATACATAAATTCCTGTTGTGACTGTCAGATGCTCTAAATTCATGCTGCTGCCGCCGCCAACCGGGTTAAAATAAGTAATGGCACACACGATCGCTGCTCCAACCAGTATAAATGGAAGATATGCATACTTTCCTTTTAGTGTGTCCAATTCTTCACGGACTACGATCGGAATCGCAAAAATAATAAATCCGATAAATAATGAACTGATCGCATAAATATGGGATTCAAAAACATTTGCAAGAATCAGAATCGCAAGGATCATTCCTGTTACCCAGCCGATACCAAGTTTCAATAAAAAGAAAAATGCTGTTTTCTTTTTCTCCATATTTCCTGTGATCAGATCATCAATGGAATCAATAAACTGATCATAAAATCCAAGCAGAAATGCCACAGTTCCACCGGACACTCCAGGAACACTGTCTGCAAGAGCCATACAAAAACCCCTGATAAACTGTATTATGTACATACGGTTACCTCTTTCTTCCTTATTAGTATTTACATGTGCCATCTGCACACCATACTGCCTATTATAGACGTTTCGCTTCTGTTTTGTCTAGTACGGTAAACATTAATGTTTTATTTTTCTGTCATTTATTTCAATTTTCCGGCGCAATCCCCACAGACAGAGCAGATTGGGCACCGCCATCAGAAAATTAAAAATATCCGAAATCCCCCATACAACATCAAGCGTGATCACAGCCCCAAGATACACACAAAACATATAAATGACCTGATAGATCCGGACACTGTTCTCCCCAAACAGATACCGCACGGCACATTCTCCATAGACATTCCAGCCGATGATCGTGGCAAATGCAAATAAGACCAGCGATAACGACAGCATCTCATCTCCCCACACCGGCAATTCCCGGAATACAGCAAAACACATCCGCTCGCCAGACACTCCCACATAATTGCCCGGATGGGCGATCATACTTGAAACGGAGGCAATCCCAGTGAGCGCACACATCACAACCGTATCCCAGAATGGTCCCGTCATGGAAACGAGTGCCTGATCCTGCGGTGAGACATTCTGTGCTGTCGCAGCTGCCATTGGGATAGAACCAAGCCCTGCCTCGTTTGTAAACAGTCCCCTGGAAATCCCCGTCCTTAAACCTGCCATCACCGTGGTTCCGACCACTCCTCCTGCTGCTGCCTCTGGCACAAATGCAGATGTTACGATCATTTTTACCGCCTCCGGAACCACAGTATGATTTTTGATCAGGATAAAAATACAGCCTCCTAAATAAAATGCACTCATAACCGGCACCAGCCAGGTACACACTTTTCCGATCTGCCTGCTTCCCCCGATGATCACTTTTCCGGCAAGCACACCTGCTGCCATCCCGATGATATGCGGCGATATTCCTATCTGTTCCGTAACTGCCGCACTAATGGAATGTGCCTGTACACTGCTGCCGATCCCAAGTGACGCCAATATTGTAAATACAGAAAATAAAACCGCCAGTCCTTTCTTTTTCATCCCAATTTCCAGCACATACATCGGACCGCCGGTCAATCTCCCATCCTTTTCTTTTTTACGGTACTTCATAGATAAAAAACACTCACCATAACAGGTCGCGATTCCAAGCACACCGGTGATCCAGCACCAGAACACTGCACCTGCACCACCGATCGCTATCGCTGTGGAGATACCGATGATATTCCCTGTTCCGATTGTAGCAGCAAGTGCTGTCGCAAGCGCCGTGTAAGACGCATGATCTGTATCCGAAAAGCTGAGTCTGATCCCCTGCGGGATTTTGCGCTGAATGAATTTCAGACGAAATGTAAAATACAGATGTGTTCCAAGAAGGAGCAGGATCTGCCCCGCGACCGCAAACTGGCTGATTTTTTGCATAAGAAATCCCCGTATACAGATACCCTTGTTCTAAGTATACGGGGATTTTACAAAATTCATTCTTTGATTTTATTCTCTGCCTATTCTACTTTCAGATCATCCTTTATGATCCGATTTATTATGCAGTGATCTTTTTTCTCTGTTCAAACACCTGTGCAAGCCGGTCTAATCCCTTACTGCAGATCACAGTATATACACTTCCAAATATATTTGCACCGATACGAAGCAGCACGGCATTTTTCATTCCAAACAGTCCCGCCGCGATTGATAATGCACCAAACGTATTAAAGGCTGTCTGCCACGCATAACCGGCAGAATACCCGACTCCGATACCACCGATCATTCCGATATACGGATACATGGATTCCGGAAGTGCTAAATATAATACTACAAACAAAAGACTTCCAACGATATTAAACATCCCTCTTTTCTCTGCTCTTTCGTTGCAGTCACCGGTAAACGGCAGACAGACGGACATACAGGCGATCCCGGCCCACATAGCTCTTGGAAGTCCAAGGACAGACATCAAAAGCATCGCAGAAGAAACGATCAGTGTCAGTTTCACATACCATCGGTTTCTGGCAGATGAAAGCTCAAATTCCCGGAACAGATCTAAAAACGTTCTCCGGTAAGGTCTGTTTTTCTGATTCTTATAAAAAATTGCCATACAGAGTAACATTCCAACAAACAGTCCCTCCACACGCAGCAGATACGCATGTCCACTCACATCATATCCAAGTAACAGCAGATATCCAAGCACAAACGTGGAATGATTATACATGATCACATTGTGGCATCCTAAGATCATCAAAAGCATAATACAGCATACGTTTACCAGAAATGCCAGAAACGGTGAGAGCATATTGCTAAAACGCGGTCCCACGATCAGTATTCCAAAAATTCCCGCGATTGAAAGAAGTCCGTGCGTGGTCTTAATCCCAAAATCTGCCTGTCTAAGCACCAGTACAGCTAAAAGAACCGTCACTCCGACCACACTGTTTTCCGATCCGGTCAGTTTACTGAATAATGTCACAACTGCCACACAAAATGCCATGACCAGATAAACTTTAAAGTTATAGATTAAGATATGGCGCCTTTTTTCTTTTTTGTCTGCTGTATTTTTGATCAGCTGTTTTGAGCCGGTCGAACTAAGCTGAAGTTCCTGATAAAATGTCATAGTACTCTCCCTTCTTATGCTGTTTTCCAATGAAAATATCTTTTTCATCTGCATCTTAAATTTGTGTTTTTAGCAAAGTAGAGAGTACTATAGCGCAATTTACCCGAAACGTCAAGATTTCATTTTTCTTAATAGACAAAACCTCGCCCCATTTTATTTCCTACTATTTCCATATGTTAAATTGGATATTAAAACAAGGGTAACGTTTTGTCAATAGATATTCGTGCTGTACTGGCAAATTTTATGAATCATAAAAACATCTGCCCCTTTCTCATTTTTATGATATACTCGATTTATGACAAAAGAAATAGCATACAAAATCCTGGGGTTTACCCCTATTATGTGCCATCCTCACTTCAGTTCCATCTCGTCTTTCATCCCGGCAAATCCGAACTTTTCATACATCGGGCGTCCCATCTCGGTTGCTTCCAAAGAAATCGCATCAATTCCTTTGTTCTTTGCATTCTCCACCAACAACGACAGTGTGTGATATGCGATTCCCATTCGCCGGTACGCCGGATTTGTATACATGTTCATAATATATGCCTTCTTTCCGGTCGGATTGTGATAGGTCGGCATAACCTCAAAATAACTGATACCGCCTGCGCCAATGATCTTTTCTTTGTCATATACCAGTATTGCAGTATGGCTGCCGTCTTTCAATGCTTTTTCATAATAGGCTCTCGACTGTACTGCAACTTCTGTCATATCCACATCATCATCTAACTTATTTGCTGCTCTTAAAACTTCAATCCTTGTTGTGACTAAAATATCTATATCTTCTGGCATGGCTGTTTTGTATATAAAATTCATAGCTGCTCCTGTCATTGTTATCTGATTTTATCATTTCTATTAACGATTCTAAACCTTTCTCCTATTATTTTCAAATCTTTTGTGAATGACGTGGTGCTGTTTACAGCTAACTTCTTTTCCACGAGATGCGCATCCCGCCCGGAGTTTTTTGATTCATAGGACGTAATTTCCTATGAATCAAAAAAAGAATCCCGCCTAAGCAGAATCCTTTTTTATCACTATGCAATAATATCAACCTTTCACCGCACCCACGATTCCATTTGCGAAACTCTTCTGCAGCACAAGGAACAAAATTCCAGTCGGCAAAGAACAGATCAGCACACCAAGCATCAGTACGCCGTAGTCAATACTGTAACCCACGGAAAGATTTGCCACTAACATCGGCATCGTCTGTGATGTATCTGACATCATGATAACTTTCGGCCAAAGGTAATTGTTCCATGCATTCATGAAAGTTACGGTAAGTGCTGCAGCATAGGTGGATTTCATAGTCGGCATAAAAATGGTAAGGAAGATTTTAAATTCACTTAAGCCATCAATTCTTGCCGCCTCAATGATTTCCATCGGAAATGATCTCGCACTCTGCCGGAACAACATGATCAAAAACGGTGTGGAAATCGTCGGCAGGACATATGCGATCCAGGTACTTGATAAGCCCATACCGGAAAACAGCTTAAATAACGGGATTAAAGTTGCTGCAAACGGAACCATCATCGCAAGAAGTAAAATATTCATCAGTGTATCTTTTGCTTTATCGTGATAAATCTCAAATCCATATCCTGCGATCGAGCAGATAAATAAAGATAATACACTAAGGATCGTTGAATAAAACAGTGAATTACAAAACGCTCTTGATACATTCTGCATTTCAGTCAGTTTCATCAGGTTCTGGATAAAATTTGTTCCAAGACTCAGTTTTCCACCAAGAACGTCTGTACTGTTGTTTGTTGCAGCCGCGATCATCCAGTAAAGTGGAAATACGGATATAAACGAAGCTATGATCAATATGATATGTGTGCCTGCATTTTTAAATTTTCCTTTCATCGCTTGTCACCTACTTTCATCTGAACAAAGGATAATATTGCTACCATAATAAAGATCACATACGACATTGCCGCTGCGTATCCGAATTGTGGATTATATTCAAAACTTGCTTTATATATGTAATGGGACATTGTCAGTGTTGAGTTTGCAGGACCGCCGCCTGTTAAATTGACAGACTCATCAAATAACTGTAATGTACCATTGATCGACATAATTGTTGTAAGTAAAATCGTTGGTCGAAGAAGCGGAATCGTAATCTTTCTGAAAATTGCAAATGGACTTGCTCCGTCAATTTTCGCCGCTTCATATAATGAATCATCGATATTCTGCAGACCGGCTAAATAAAATACCATATTGTATCCCGTCCAGCGCCAGATCAGTGCAAGAATAATGATTACTTTTGCTGTATGGACATCGCCAAGCCAGTTGATGCGCTCGCCGATCAGCCCTAATTTCAGTAAAACCGTGTTGATATAACCATCATAGGCAAATAATGTTTTAAAAATGATCGAATAAGATACCAGTGCTGTACAGCATGGTAAGAAAATCATTGTCCGGTAAATTCCTTTTCCCCGCAGATCCTTTTTATTTAAAAGACATGCCAGAAAAATTGCAAGGATCAGCATTACCGGCACCTGAATAATCAGATAAAAGAAATTGTTTGTAATTGCAGTACGGAACACGCCGTCTTTTAACAATCGCGCATAATTGCTAAGACCGCCCCATATCTGATTATTGCCAATTCCTGTTTTAAATGACAGAATAAACGCCTGGATCATTGGATAAAAATTCATTGCAAATATCAGCAATGTCGCCGGCAGCAGGAAAGCCCATCCTGTAACACTTTGTTTTTTATATAAACTGACTCTTTTTTTCGCTTTCATATTATTCCCCATTTCTGCGCTGCTCTTCAGCGCATCTCAAGTTTGTGCGTCAGCACAAATCTTGCGTGTGAAAAATATATTTTTCACACTGATCCCCATTCCTGAACTATTTGTTTTGACAGAGAAAGCTGCCACATAAGATATCCTTTTTTGGCAGCTTTCCCTTTTGCCCGCCAGGCGCGCAGTTTATTATTTTTCAAAAAGTATAAATACAGGGAGGATTGATCTATACTTTTTTACTGACCAATGTTAAACTCGATCGTTGCCTGTGCCTCTTCGATCGCACTGTCAAGATCACTTGAACCATTCAATACGTTTGTCAAAGCTGTTCCAAGAGCTTCTTTTTCCTCAGACCAGTAAATACCTTTGTTGATTGTAGGAATATTGCTTCCGTAAGATACGATCTTAGAGTAAATTGCCTCTCCGCCAAAGTAATCAGAAACCTGATTGTAAGCATCACTGTCTGCTGCCGGAAGATAGGTTGCGATCGCACCTAACTGTGAAAGAATGTTATCGTAAAATTCGGTGCTTCCTGCCCATGTTGTTTTAAAGAAATCTACTGCCAGATCATAATTTTTGCTGGAGGAAGAAATTGCCCATGTAGAACCACCCTGTGCAGAGTAATTTGTTGCACCCGGATAATCATTTAATTTTGGCATATTTGTAACAGCCCAGTTTCCTTCCTGTTCTGCCTGATCTGTGGACGTGATCGTTGCACAGATCCAGGAACCATTGATTGTTCCAACTACAGTACCATTGTTGATAGAACCCTGATAACCGGACCAGTCTGTCTGTTCCTGCAAAATACCTGCATTGATCAGATCCATATATACATTCATGGCTTCTTTTAATCCATCATTATTGACAAGAGAAATCTTTCCTTCTTCATCAAATACAGAAATTCCTGCAGACTGTAAGATCATATTTAATAAATCAGGCTCGCCCTGCACATTGGTAAGCATTGGCATTCCTGTCTTATCGAGCACATCTTTTCCGATCTCAATGAATCTGTCCCATGTAATATCTGTCAGATCATCGATCGTATATCCTGCCTGATCTAAGTAATCTGTTCTGTAGCAGGCAATGACCGTATTGCTGTCATATGGAACACCATAATTTTTTCCATCCTTTACGGAATTGGCAACTTTTGCTTCTGCAAAGTCAGCAAACGCAATTCCGGAGTCTGTCAGATCTGCAAACACATCCGGGTAATTCTGAAGATATTTTGCAAACACCTGATCATCCATTAAGAAAATATCAGGAAGCGCATCCAGCTCACCGCTCATTGCATAGGTTTGAACCAGTGTCTGGATATCGGAAGATACTGTCTCGACCACATTAATATTTACATCCGGATGATCTTTCTGATACAGTTTTCCGGCTTCCTTCATTGCATCTACGTTAAATGAATCCCAGCACCAGACAGTAAGTGTTCCCTCTTGTGAACCACCTTCTGCATTACCTGACGCATCATTTTTCTCTGTTCCTGCCACAGCCTGATCCCCTCCTGCTGTGTTTCCATTTGCTGCTGCACTGTCATTTGCAGATGAACTTCCGCATCCTGCCATTCCAAGCAGCATAGACGCTGCTAATACCATAGTCATTACTTTCTTTTTCATCCTGTAACCCTCCATATTAAACATTTTGATAAGCTTTTCTTTCTGGCTGCTTATCTTTGTTACAGGTAAATCATACCATCATAAGAGCCATTTTCTTTAGGACTATCTTTACCTTAATTTTTCATATTTTGGGATGTAATTTGATTCAGTAGGACTATTTTTAGAAATTTGCATTAATTTGTTTTTTGAAACATCCTGCCCGGAGGTTTTGTTATGTAATTGGGAATTTCAACAAATTTTCCAATTACATAACAAAAAACGGCGGTTCATTCACGAACCACCGCTGCTGCTTTTACCTGTATATTCGAAAGACAATCTGACAGATCATCCTGCGTCAGGGAATTATTAAACTCATCTTCCACGATCGCCTCTATCTCATATGTTTTACTTCCATAATTCACAGTTATAATATTCCCAGACAGATCTGTCAAAATCTTTGTAACCTGCTGACCTCCGAAAAACTCATCTTTTGCAAGATAATTTTCGTACCCTGACATGTCT
Organism: Roseburia sp. OF03-24; assembly: GCF_003463035.1. Taxonomy (NCBI): domain Bacteria; kingdom Bacillati; phylum Bacillota; class Clostridia; order Lachnospirales; family Lachnospiraceae; genus Roseburia; species Roseburia sp. OF03-24. Next base: position 55,962 of record NZ_QSCK01000020.1, read on the forward strand.
TTTACCGCTGGAAGCAGACCAATTTCTCCGATCAGCTCATTCATAAAGTCAGAGTCTTTTTCAAACATCTCTACTAAGAAATCCACTGCTGCATCCGGATTTTTTGCATTTTTCAACACATACCATGCACTTCCACCGACATTTGATGCCGCCACCGTCTTTATCTCTCCATCATACACCGGGATTGGCACAACTCTCCAGAGACCGCTTTGTTCCTCCACACTTTTTATGCTTGAAACGATCCAGCCTCCACTGATCACACTTGCAACGCTTCCATTCTGAAAAGCGGAAATAAATTCATTCCAGCCATTGACGCTCACACCGACATTTCTTTTTAGTAATTGCTGATATGTGTGAAGTCCTTCTTTTAAATACTCATTATCCTCAATATCTGCATGATTGTTTTCATCCACATACCAGTGACCGCCACTCTGCATGATGATACGAAGCAGTGGCGAATCTGTCGGATCTAATGTCAGCATCGGGATTCCAAGCTTCTGATAGACATCCTCTCCGATCTCTATGTATCGTTCCCAGGTAAGATCCTGCATATCCGCTTCGGTATAACCCGCCTGCTCTAAAATATCGAGCCTGTAAAAAAGTGCTGCTGTTCCGCTGTCAAATGGGATTCCATAAAATCTGTCTCCCTTGGAACAGAGCTTACTTTTATAATCTGTATATCTGGCATAATCAACTTTGTCTGTAAGATCTACGAACTCATCCTCGTATTGTGAAAGCACATCCTGAATATCATAATCTTCGATCATGATCACATCGGGGAGTTCCTGATACATCTTGGATGCGATCAGGTTTTTGGTATCTGCTAAGATTTCTTCTCTCTCTTTTGTCTCTACTATGATCTGAATATCTTTATGTGTTTTTTTATATTCTTTCGCCGCAAGTTTTGCAGCTTTTACATTAAAAGTATCATCCCATGTCCAGATTACGATCCTGTCTGTTTCCTTTTCTGCGCTCACGCTCTGCCGTTGTCCGCAGCCACATAACATAGCTAAAATCAAGCCCATTATAATGCCAAATCCTGCTCTTTTCATTTTTCATCCGTCCCCGTCTTATAACTCACCGGTAAAACGATCACCACCGTCGTTCCCTTTTGCTCCTCACTGAAAATATTGATCCCATAGTCGTCTCCATATAGAAGTTTTAACCGCTCCTGCACATTGTGGACTCCGATTCCGGAATAATGCTCTTTTCCGGTTGGTTCATTCATAATTTTTAAAACTTTTTCCTTCGTCATTCCGACACCATCATCAATGATCTGGATCTCTAATTTTTCCTCTTTCTGTTTTACCACGATCTGAATCGTTCCGCATCTGCCTTCCGGATACGCGTGGAAAAATGTATTTTCAATGAAAGGCTGTAAGATCATTTTCGGCAGAAGATATTCCTCACATACTCTCGAAACATAATATTCTACCTGTATACTGTCCCCATATCTCGTCTGGTTGATCAGGATATAATTCTGGATATTGATCATTTCCTGTCTCACCGGAATAAATTCATCCGAGTTACTGATCGTATTACGCAAAAGACTGATAAACGCATCGATCGTCCGTACCGTTTTTGCTGTATCATTCTGATATACCAGCCATTTGATGCTTGCAAGCGTATTATAAATATAATGCGGATTGATCTGCATCTGCAATGCACTGATCTCCGCCTGTCTCTGCTTTTTCTGCGTCTGCACCAGTTCATCCACATAGTGTTTCAGATCATCTAACATATAATTATAGGTGGAAGCTAACTCCTGCACTTCCGTAGTTCCCTCCACTGTCATATATTCTGAAAAATTCCCTTCCCGGATCGCAGACATTTTTCCGATCAGCTTTGCTAACGGCCGCATGGTCTTATGCGTATAAAACAGACATGCCATCAGAATAAAGATTCCTATTGCACTGCAGCTTGCGATCAGAAACGGCATATTATAAAGATCCTGCAACGCCACATCATTATCGATCAGCGCATAAATCGCACACTTCTGATATGGCAGTATCCGTTTCATCAAAGTATACACGGTACTGTCCTGCTTTAATTCCATACGCAGTTCATCCGCATTTTTAATTTTTTCAAACCATTCTTCCTGTAAATGCGTCCCTGTGATGCCCGGTCTGTCGCTGCATAGAACGATTTCATGGTCATCCACAAGATAAAAGGACGTTGTATCTGATACAAAATAATTGTAATACTGCTTTAACTCCTCCATCGTAAGCGTCACAAAAGCAATCGCATAAACTTCCCTGCTTTCATGATAATACAGGGCTTTTGAAATGATCAGTGTATCAGCATTTCTCGATGTGGTCGTATAAGCCTGACCAGTGTAAGTATAATGGATGACATCCGGATCACTTAATGCTTTTTTGGCCGGTTCTGATTGTAAGATTTCCTGATCTGTAACGCAGATATTTTCCGTTCGCGACAGATAATGTTTACCATTATATCCAACAACAAGAATGTTCAGCCGCTCCATATCTGCAGATTTACTCTTCTCTAAATCCTGCTCCATCTGATAAACATTCTGAAATGTCTGCGTATTATCGAGTTCCGACGTTTCATTAAAATAAAGCCGGAATGCCCAGCTTGAATCTATCGCATCAAAAACATTCTGGATATGATCATGAAAATCATTAAATTCTTTTTCGATCTGTTCAAAAACCTTTTCCTGGGAATCCCCGTAATTTTTTGTAAAAACCTGCCTCGACATAACAAGCACTACAAAACTGACGGTAACGGCGATCAGGCTGATCCCAAGCATTACGATCAGTGTGATCTTTCCTGAAAAACTATTAAAACGGCTTTTTATCTTATCCATGATTCTTCCTTCGATAGACTGACGGTGTCTTTCCCGTAACTTTTTTAAATACCCTGCAAAAATAGCTGTGCTCCGAATATCCTACCTTTTCGCTGATCTGGGCAATTGACAGATCTGTATTCTCCAGTAGCTCACATGCTTTAGCCGTCCGGATCTCATTTAGATAATCACTGAACCCTTCCTTCATATGCTGATGAAAATACGCCGAAAGATAATGATAATTAAAATTAAACTCTTCTGCCATATCCTCAAGTCTTAAATCCTGCTCATAATTTTTTTCAATAAAAGCTAACATCCTTAGAATCCTGTCATCTACAGTTTTCTGTGTAACTCCGATCTGTGCAGTGATTTTTTCCAATATCTGACGCATCACTTCTTTATAATCCTGCTCGTAATGCGCCATCGAAATCTCCCTGAAATACTCATACCGCTCTGCATCTTTCTGTTCTTCTGTCAGATCAAGCTGATCTAATAAATAATAGACCATGTTTTTAATCTGGTTTTTCAGCGATGCAATATCAATTTCACTCTGCAATGCCTTTGTATTATATTCCTCAAGCAGACGCAGTGCTTCCCCATACTCCTTCATGGATAAAAATTTATTATACTTAAAAAAATCAAATTTTACAGCAGGTATCTTTTCTTTTTCCGTCATTTCATCTGCCAGAATAAATTTAAGGTCTTTATAATAAAATACCTTATCTGCATATGCTAAAATATCCTGCTGATAATACTGCCTGATTAGTCTCATTCCATCAAACGCCCTGCTGCACACTCCAAGAATATATTCAGAAAGTACCGCTAACTCCGCTGTCATCTGTTCAAAAAAACGGATCATCTGCGCATCATTTGCCGGTTTCGCACACATTACTACAATGACCAGTTCTTCCTGCAGGATCATGACCATTCCATTGGCAGCTTCAAAATCAGCGACATCCTTTTTTATTTTCTGATACAGGAGTTCAGATACATTCGGTGGAATCTCATTCTCATTTTTGATCCGCATCCCGAAAATATGAAAATGGGAATATGGAAAAATCTGGCTGAAAGCCACCTCATCTAATTCCTGTGACATCCCGATCAGATAACGCTCCATCTCCGCAGCATAATTGATTCCTTCACTCTTTTCTTTCCTTTTATAACCCGGAATTTTCTGCGCTGCTTTCTCTAATACGTTTAACAGTTCTTCCTCATTCAATGTCGGTTTTAAAATATAATCTATGGCACCATTTGTCAGCGTTTTTTTCACATATTCAAACTTATCATATCCGCTTAAAATAATGATGGCAATATCCGGATAAATCTTATGCACCATCTCCGTAAATGCAACTCCATCCATCACAGACATCACAATATCGCTGATGATAATATGCGGCTTTAACTCTTCTGTAAGCCGCAGTGCTTCATTTCCATTGGTCGCTTCCCCAACAATTTCATAGCCTTCCTGCTCCCAGTGGATCATATATTTTAATCCCTGCCGCATAATATATTCATCATCAACGATCAAAACCCGAATCATATATCCTTCTCCCCATGTGGTGTTAATTAAACTCCGCAATGCAGGTCCGGAAAATCAGAGATTTTCCGGACTGACGGGCATCTACATTCCACTTCGGTCCGTGCTAAACAGGTGCCACCGGCACCTAGCACCACCCTATCACATGAGAATAAAACAAAAAAGTGTCTGCAAGCAGCCATTTTTTATTTTACTCTCATGTGGCACTGCTCATTGCTTACGCACATTATACCATCTAAATCACATGGGAAAAAGGAATGAAAAGAAAGAAAGCAAAATAATATAAATTCTTAAAATAGTGCAAATTTATTCTATTTTGATAATAAACACACCGTCTCACAATTCCCCTGAACTTTGATTTTATGGCACAAAGTTTCTTCCCTGCGTCCTTACTGGATGCTCCACAATGGTAAACCAGTTCTGTTTTCTCACCATAATCAAGTACAATTAACCTGTCGTGACAATCAGGATTAGGCTTAATCCTGAGCGGTGGATATTCATTTTGAAAATCCGTCACTAAAGAGTTTGTGAGAAATCCTCTCCCACCTTTTCCGTTCTCTGTGAATAAAACAACCTCCACGCCATGGGCTTTCTGTGAAAGATGTTGTAATGATTTCGCATTCATATAATCATCCACAACATAGATTGATTTCTTTGCCTGTTGATAGATTTCTATGTAAGCAATGTCAGCTTCTAACTTCTGGCCTTTATAAATAACAAAATTTTTAACATCTTTTTCTGAAATAAAATTTTCACTCAACTGTTCAACATTCTTTTGAATCAAATCAACCTTTTGGTCTGTTTGTTTCTGTTTATCTATCAGTCCCGCTGTCTGCACCGATATTTCTCCGCGAAGTACCGTAGCAAGCATATAAATTCCCTGTTCTGTAAACGCAAACGGCATTTTTTTAATATTGGAACCCTGCCTATTGCTCTTTTCGTTCAAAGTCGCAATTTGCGACTTTGAAAATTTCTCTGGTATTTCTTCTTTATTCAGCTGAAACATAAAATCCTCTGGAAATCTGCTAATATTTCGCTTTACCTGCTCATTTAATCGTTTTACTTCATACCCATAAAGTTCTGCTAAATCTTTGTCTAACATTACCTGTTGACCACGAATTATATACACCTTACTACGAACATCACCCGTAGTAATCAATTCTTTTGTTCCTTCCATTCTTCCTCCCCACAATTCGGTTACAATTTCTATAAATTGCTGATTCCTATTCTGTTGCTATGAAATCACACATCCCTTGTTATTAGCATTCCTTGTATATTCCATCTTCTTGCCCTTCGGACAAGAAGCATCCTTCGCTCAAAGAGCTCGGTCAATTGCGACTTCACAGGCTATTCCTCCACCATGCTTTCCATCTGCTCCAGTTTCTGCAATGCCTTCATATACGCCATCAGTCTTTTATACTGATCATCTCCAAGACTGTGAATCTGCTTCAATATCCTAATGTCCGACCTGGTAATTTCATAATCCATATCTGTATCTTTATACTCCGTATCAATTCCTTTACCCGTTAAAAGCTGTTCCGGTGTAATGTCCAATGCGTCACATATGGATAACAGACAGTCTGCTTTTGGATTTGTCTTTTTCTTTTTCCAGTCACTGATATTGCTAGTTGCAATCCCCGTTCTTCTTGACAATTCCAGCTGGGTCATGTTCTTCTGCTCCATTATGTAAAAAATTCTTTCACTGATAATCATGTGTGTTCCTCCGTTATGTTATAAATCCGTATTTATAGATTTAATTTTCCGTTTATACGGACATTCTATCATGCCGCAGCATTTCTTTCAATAGGAATGATAATACTTCTGAATTTCTCAATATTTTCTGTTTTATATAATTCCATGTACAACTGTTTTATTCTCTTCATGCAAAGATAATTATCAGTATCCGGTTTCATTTGCTTTCCTTGCATACTGATTGAGATTATTGCTAATCCTTGAATGCAAGGATATTACCTGATTCAAATCCGGCCACTCAGGAATAATCACATATCCGTTCAATGCCATCTTTCTGATATATGCACTCATATTTTGAACTCCAGCTTCCTTCATTCGATTATGCAGTATCTCCACCTCTTCCGGTTTGAATTTTACATAAATTCCTTTTGAATACTCTTTCACTTTTCTTTTCCTCCATTTCTTTTTCAAATTTGTAATTTTTAGAAATCATTCTTCCTGGGGCAATCGGCAATTTCTAAAATTGGATAGCAAAAAAGCAACCGATATTACTCGATTGCCACTCTGTTACTCTTGCGAAACTATTCCTTTTTCAAAAAATTTGTAAATATTGTCTAAATGCGTTTGTGAACTTTTTCCTTCAAAAAGCAGTACAAATTGATAATTGACTTTTTGAAAATTATTGTTCTCAGGTTTCTATCAAAATTAGAAAAAGCCCAAACCACAAGGGTTTGAGCTCCATTTGTACATTCGTATTTTCTGCTTTTGGGTATAAAATCTCCGCTGTTAAATATAGAATATTTGTTCGTTTTTGTCAAGTCTTACTTGCAATTTTTCGCTTTCTTCTTCGGCAATCCAGCTTTACTAAAAGTCTGTCAATGCGCACTAACACCTTGCTCCGCATTAACATTCTCAGACATTGTATCGACTTTATCTATTTAATCCAAACATACTTTCTACCAAAGCAAATGTCTCATCAATACTACGGTTTTCGTCTCTTGTTATTACATTAAATCCAGATTTTTGAAACATCATATATCTTTCCTGTGAATTAACTCTTTTCAGACATTCTCTGAAATTTATCATAGCATCCTCTGGATTATCTTCTTTCAATAACAACTGATATAAAAACTGTTTTTCCTTATCGGGTCTTTCAAAAAATCTCTGAACAGAAATATTCGGATCTGCTAACATAATCAAAACATGATTCTCATCTGAAATCTTATGTAGAATTTCAACCGGAATATTAGTATCCACAAATATTCTTTTCTTTGTTCTTGAAACCAAGTTCTTTAAAATTTCAAGTTCTAAGACCGTACATTCTTTCGTAACACCATTTACCCATGCCTCATATTCATCTGGAGTTCTTTTTACAAATTCTCTCCAATCCTGTAAATCTCTTGTGTAAGTAAGATTAGGAAACTCCTTGGCATCCAAATTTTCTAAAAGCCTATCCTGATAATTTTCTTCGCATACAATTCCGTCATATTTTTCTGCCAAAAGTTTTACCATTGTGGATTTTCCGGCATATGCTGTCCCATTAATAAAGTATACATTTTCAAACTTCATAACAATCTTACTACTCCCGTTTATCTTATAGACTTAATTATCATATCAATAATTTCACCGACAGCCTTTTTTATATCATTGCCTTCCCATCCAAGTTTCCAATCATCCTCTAAATATACATCAGAAACAACATATATACCCGTTGCTACACATTTTCTATAATTAGCTATTGTGAACAAACCAACACCTTCCATTTCAACACAAAGTGCTCCTTTGTCCCGATAATCCATGACTTGTCCCCACGTTTCTCTATAACCTGCGTCCGTTGTCCAATGAAATCCTCTCTTGTATAGAATTTCTGCACTTGTTATCATTTCTTCAATCTCGTTCGTCAAATCCTTCGATGAATGAATTATATCATAATCATATCCGTACAACCTTGCTACTGCAGTATCATTAAAAGCGCCGTCCGTAAGAATAATCTCTCCCGGAACTAATTCTGGTTGTAAGCCTCCGGCATATCCAACATGAATTAATTCTTTAACGCCTCCGGCAATTAAATCCTCCGCTTGTGTAGCTATCGCAGGCGAGCACATATGCCCTTTTATAAAACCAATGTTTTCATTTTTATTAAACACATACAGCTTCCCACCTAATGGATATCTATATTCTCCTACATTTCTTGACACCATTTCATCAAAAATGTCATCAGCAAGAAGATATACTCTATCCGGTATTTTGATTTTATCAATATCAAATCCAGCATTTTTTAATTCTACTCTGACAAGTTTCTTAGGATCTGTTAATGCATTATTTCTGTCCACTATTTTCTCCTTCAAATGTCATTCGGCATCACAATAGTATCTTTTGTATCAAAATTTATGTGTATCTTTTGAATATCCAAATTGTGTTTGAAACTTCTTATTGCACTTGCATATTCGCCATTTGTTTCTTCACTTTCCGGCCAGATTTTTAAGACAGCATTATCCAGCGAATATTCTTTTCCGCCGACAATTGCCTGAATATTCTCAGAAAACTCCAGTTGTCTCCTTTCTCCTATACTATGCTATATGTAAAGACTTAATCAAAAAATCTATGACACTCTTTTCATATTGATCTTTTATGATATTTTCTTTGCTTTCTTCAATACTTCCATCAACAAAATATTTGCCGTTTTCTTTATTGATTGATAATGAATCAAGAGGCCATCCTTCAAATCTTTTTGATGAAGCTTTATCAATCATATAGAATGATCCGTTTTTTTGAGCTGCCATATTGTCCATAAACGATGAAATTACTCCGTGATTATAAACTGCAATTCCATCTAGGTAATATGCTGTGACTTTACCTCCAAGCCCTGTAATAAGTTTTGAATAGTAATCAATCATCTCTTCATCTGACAGTCTATCCCTATTCATAGGTGTTCTAATATTTAGTCCCGGCTGACGCAAATCCTCAAAATCCAGTTCTTCAAAATATAATCCAGAATCATTACAAATAACAACATCAAAGTATTGTCCATAAAACTCTGCCTTCATAATAGCATTTTCTTCTGGTGTATTCCCCATTTCCTTAGGTTCTTCTATAACTTCGATATCTCTTAAAGTAATAAATTCAATATCATACCCTTTTAACAAATCCGAAAATCTTTTTACCTTTGATGGATTTGTTGTTCCTAATAAAACTCTCATATCGTCATACTCCTAAACTAAATCATCTTAAAAGCTTTCAACGCTTCTACTATAGCCTCTTCCTTCTCCTTCGGGCACTTCGGCTGTCTGGCATCATCTGACTTTGCTTTGTTGTAATTCTCACGCTCTATGATTCCATACTTAGCTTTAACCTGTGCAATATACAGGTTAGATACCTTCATCCCATCATAATGCTCTGCCACGTATTTTCTAATCTCCTCGTATGTAGCCTTACTCTCCGCAGCTGTCAAATCCAGTTCATCCATATCCAGTCTCACATTCACATGATGCTTCGCTTCATGAAGTTTGGACAAAAGACATACTGTCTCCACATTCCCCTGAACACTTATTTTATACTGCATAGCGAAAGTATGCAATAGGTTTTCAAAGTGGGGTAATGGTTTTATCCCCATAAAAAGCGGATGATTAAATGTATTTTAGAATTTTCCTATACAAATCCCATAGTCTCGGCGCACAAAAACCGCCCAATGCACTCAGCCCTCGATGTTCATGAATATCTCTATCTTCCACCTCAAATAGTCTATGGAAATCATCTCCCTGTCCAACATAGACGGATTTGTCATAATTAAGAAATGTAGATCTGCCACTGAATTGGTCACCAGTGATATCTATAATAATACGCTTGTCTACCATCAGCCACGCATGGGATTGTCCATTCCCATCTGTTTTACCCCAATACGTTCCACAGACATAATCTGTTTTGATACCCTTATCCAGCAAATACTGAGCCAACAAATCACTCGTATCTCCGCAGCAAGCACGTGGAAATCTGCGATATATGCTGTCGTTATCAAACTCCCCAGCTTCCAATGCCGCATCAATCGCTTTCCGAAATTGGGTTGCTAATTGTTCTATATCCTTCATCATACGCTCCTATAACAAAACCACTTTTGCGAAAAAGTATCCTTTCGCCAAAATGTATATTCTCCGTTCCCAAAAGCCTATCCCCTGGGGTAAACCTCCACTTATATCATCACTCTACGGAAACAGAAACACACATCCATTTTTCTTTCAAAATCGCAGAAACCTTTGATTTACTGGGCTTTTCTCGACAGAAGGCAGACTGTTTCAACATGCGGTGAAAGTTTCTTCTTATACTAAATAGCGAAACCGTCACCTTTTGCGAAAAGGTTTATACCCCACTTAGGGGGATAGCATTTACCCCACATTCTAGTGTTTTTTTCAACAAATGGGCAAAGAGATAAACGTATCATAGTAATAGCCTCTATTTATGCATATAACTACTATTTCTTACATACCTCTGTCTGCCCTTCCTGTGACTATCTTAATTTCTAAAAAATAGAGCCAGTATATGGCTTAGCAACAAATTCTTTTAAAACATAATCATAGTCAACAATTGACATTAAAATAACATTTCCGATTACAATTTGCGGCTCGATTTTAAGATAGTTCTCCGTTGTTATATTATTGCTTTTGCCTTGTTCTATTCCAGTTGCCTTTACCCATATTGGAAATGATTTTAGTTCTCGTATTAACTCACTTGGTTGAACATCATGATACATATTCAAAAGTCTAAACAACTCATCCAAACTTGCTTTAACGGACATTGTCGTATTAAAGTAAAAGAATAGCACTTTTTTCAAATCTATATTTTTAGTAGTCTTTAATGCTATATTCAAATTTTTATTACGCGCATATCCAACTTTGGGTGTTATCTTATTTGGTTTTACTATAACATTTGATAAGGCATCTCCTAATTCAAAAAGATTGATATTAGTTCTAAAATCTCCATTTACTAAATCTAAGAAAAAAGGTATAAAATAATTGACTATTTTTTGCGATGGCCTTCCTAAACCTTTCAAAATAGCATAATCTTTAGCCTTCATTACATATCCATTATTTATTTTTTGAATATACAATATATATGCAAATTGTTTTCTCTCACCTTTTTCCTTTAAAACTAATTTTAATAAAGTATCATATGAACTCTCATCACTTTCCAAATCACATAACACTTCTTCTATTAACTCAATAGTTAGCAGCAGTTTATTTGCTCCAACCAAACACTCGATAAAAATACGGTTTCCTTTGCGAGCCTTTTTTCCCAAATCTCCCAACCAACCTGTATCGTATGCTAATTGTATAAATGCATCTCTATCTTTATACCATAACCCACTAAGAATCTTTTTTATTCTCGGATCATTTTTATACAGAAACAAACTTTTAGTAGAACCAATGCCTCTTATTTTATCCCAATTTTGAGAAGATCTATAAAGTGTGTATATTAAATCTACCAGTTGTTCTTCATTCATATTTTTTGCCAACTGAATTATAATAGCTTTGTCAACTTCATGATTGTAAATATACCATTTTATCGCTTTCATATTACCCATCACATTGCATGCAAGAAGGTAATATGTAATATCTTTACTATTCAGTTTTTTTATATTTTCTTTCCATATCCCACTAGATTTATCATAAAATTTTATTTTTCTTGGCTCAAAATAATTATTTAAAGTTTTCCAGATATATTCCTCAACCGTTGCATTTTTTTCACATGTCAAAGCACATATACACCCCAAATAAATATTAAGGTCACAAACGGTAATAATAAAATTTTCTCTATCTTTACCACGTAAACTGTGTGCCATATATTTTATTGAGGCATAATACTTGTCTGATTGACACTTATCTCTAATTTGATTTTTTCTTATTTTCAAGACTGTATCACCGCCAATTCTTCCATAGCATAATAGTAATCCTGGTATGCCTGATGCGAAAATACATATAAATCTTCTCTTTTTTCTAATATACCTAATTGCAAAACTATATCTAATGCATATAATGCATCATACTGAAATCTATATGTATCCATACTTTTAGAACAATACTTCAGTACCTCTGACTCTGTCATTCCTGAATTTGCTTCTTTCTTTTCAAGACTCTCAAATGCAATCATTCTCAAAAGGTATATTATTCGCTTTATATCCAATCGTGCATCCTGTTTTTCTTCTTTTTCCCTTACCAATAAGCAGTTCAGAAATTCAGCGATAATTTCACCTTCACTATGTGGAATTTCCTTCTTATATCGCACAATCTCTATTAACCTCGATAAGATCAATGGCGTATTTATTATTTGCACAAATCTCTCACTTCCATTAATTGAGGTAAACAAAAGTTCTTTCACGTCTTCTTCATCTACATTTTTTTTAATAAAATCTCTCATTTCTTCTTTAGATAATTTTATCAAATTAAAAATTGGCACATTATTAAAATCCCTAGTATCTTGTGGACGATTAGTAATTATAATAAATGTTTTGGGATAATCTCTAAGTAATTGCTTTATCTCGCGCATTCTTAAAGTTTTTAAATTGCCGCCTGCATCAGCTGGTATTTCATTTAAACCATCCAAAAATAGATTGATTTTTCCTTCTTCTAAAAGAGATTCACATATATCTACCCCAATATCAAGTTTATCACATATATACTGTTTTATTGTATACGTGGCTTTTGTCATAACTCCCAATAAAACTAATACGGGAATATTATAGTTTGAATCTTTCAATCTTTTTTTTGCATCCATGTATGTTAAATATTCTAATGTCGTAGTCTTTCCCATACCAGCTTCGCCCCATATCATCATCCTTCGTTCTGGTATACTATTATCTCTTAAGTATTCAACAGTACCTTTTCTCCTCCTAGAATCAGATGTATCATCCTGATATTCGATAACATAGCTACCCAATACAGAAAAATTCTCTTCTCCCCTTATATGAATAAATCTAGACATTCTTTTTTTTAATTGCTGTGTAATCTCATTTAAGTAATTTTCAATATTCAATTCATTATTAATACTCTTCTTTTTCAGATTACTGATCAATGCCTTTTTATTTATTTCTACTGCTCTTAAACAAGTTATCAGCACACTATCCAAATTGGTATATATTTCTCTTCGTGTCCAACCTACATATGTGTGCGACTCACTATTTCTTAATGCATATGATCTTGCTACATGTTCCATATAATTACCATCGCACAAATAGTCCTCTGGCTTTCGATCTAATTTCTTATTATCTGGATTAAGACCTAATTGAGTAATTACATGTGCTAAACCCAAATTCTCTTGTACTATCTTATCGTATTCATCTTCATCAATAAGTAAAATCATTTTTTTCAAAAGAGGTTCTATCTTGATGACATTAGACAAACACAGTTTTATATCATTTATAGTAGTCTCCCCATCAAAAATTTTACCTAAGGAAACATACAGTCTTTCTTCAATACCTACCAATTCCTTTTTTCCTGTTTTCAGAATAATTACTGAAAGCAGTATATCTATAAGTTCTCTCAAATTTTTATATCTATAGCTTGCATTTATTTCAGCCTCGATTTCATTTCCAATTGTATTTCTATCCATGTTTTTCCTTTCCAACTATTATTTTCTGCAAGTATTTTTATTATAATCCATGCTATGAAAGTTTCTTGATAATAAAATCTTTTATTTCTTAAACAAATCTATTTTTCCTCTTTTACTGTAATCAAATGGAACTTTACTATTTGCTGCATTTCTCAGTCCCATTCCTATTGCAATACTGTATCTTTTGAATGTTTGTCCATTCAGATTTGCATAAAAAGTAAACGCCATTTTTATTTCATCATCCCACTTATTCCAAAGAACCGGACTTAACACCATATTCTCCGAAAATAAAGGTAAAATCATTGAAAAATAGTATTTGATTTTTTCTAAAGGTGCATTATTTATTTGTTCAAAAAACTTGGCATAAATATGTTTCTCAGTAGATAAACAACTCAACAGTATGTATGACTTTGTATCCTCTGGAAAAGCAGTTATAGCAATTCGATGCATGACACCTTTTTTAGTATGCTTTATCCTTCTACCATTCAAATCATAATCCGGTGCTATAAATGCATAATTCGCAAAATTAATTCTTTCTGGAATAGTTATTACACAAGTTTCTATTCCATTGTATGTGCCAGACAATATCTCTGAATCGAAATGCCTCTTTACAGGTTCAAACTCTTTCAAGCGTAATTGCGACACTCTATATAAGCCAACCATCTGCGGTAGTTGAAAAACAGGTGGTCTTTTCTTAAAACATTGCTGAAAAATTTTATGTGAAACTTCCTGCTTATAGTATTCAAAAATAAAGGCTTTATATGCATAGACAAATTTCATTGGTTCGCTATTTACATCAAAATCTGGCGCTCCTTTTTCAATAACAGCAAAGGCAATATTGTCATGTCTATCGCAAAAACAAGTTTCTGTTGTAGCATCATTCGCACTAACCTTGGAGAACTCCACCATCACTTCCGGTTCCTCGCCCTCAATAGGTATAATAAGTGGTTGTCGTTTTTTATCCATAGTATATACATGGCGTTCAGTCCCTGCGAGTAATGATATGATTTTATTATTTTGCAGTGCATGAGCATTTTTTATCTTACCATTACAATTGCTTTGGTCGGGATGCATACAGCATTTAACCATAGCTTTTCTCATCTGCTCCATAATTTGTACTTCTGGAGGTTTCTTGCTCTGTATAAGCTGCTGATCTGGTTTTCCTTTGCAGCATTCTTTAAATTTTTTTCCGCTTCCACATGGGCAATCTTCATTATTAGATATCTTAAAATATGCTAACGGATTCATCCGACTCACCTCTATTCACTTCAAATACGCTATATATTTTACCACATCCACCTACATTTTACTATCCGAAAAAGAGCAAGAAAAAAAGCCGATCAGGAATCGCAACTCCCAATCGGCATCTTTTCTTACTCCTCTTCATTTTTACATTCAATCTCCGTTCCGTCCAAGAACACCACCAACAATGTTCCATCCTCAAAAACCTTGATGTGGTCCAGTGTTTTCAGCATGAAGTCCGTATCCATCTGTGTCAAAGGTTCTGCTCCATCGGTGTATTCTATGAACTTCTCTGCTCGATAACCTTCCAATAGGTTCTCGCTCTGAAGCTGCTCCGTCCACTGCTCCATGAAATCCTCTCTGTTCTCCACCAGTGCGTTCCAAGCCATCAGATAAGCCTTTATCAGCGTTTCTTCCTCTACGTGACGGTTGGCGCATCCCATGACTCCTTTGACCTTGTAGCGTTCGCTGCATTGCCATACCTTACGGTCAACACCCGTGCTGCTCCGCCAGCCTTTCCGTGCAAAAACCTTACTGCAGTCTCCGCAAATTATCTTGGATGCAAATGGATTGCTTTCCGGCCGGTGGGAATAGGAGTTTGTCCCATGCTCCTCCAGATACTTTTTCCTGCGTTTTATTTCAAGCTGTACACATTCCCATATCCGCTTTGAAATGATGGCATCATGGTCATCCTCCACATAAAACATCTGAATTTCCCCTTTGTTCTGCGTCCGTTTCTTGGTGAGGAAATCCACCGTATAACTTTTCTGCAGCAAAGCATCCCCTTTGTACTTTTCATTTTCCAACATGCTCATTAAGGTTGTAGCCTGCCACTTTGTGCCTCCATCCCAGTTCTTAATCCCTTCCTTTTCAAAAATCCTTTTAATGTAATCCGTTGTTTTTCCATCCAGAAATTCCTGATACAGCCGCACTACAATCGGCTTCTGCAGCCTGTTGATTACCAACTTACCCGTTTCATCCGCATCATAGCCAAGGAAACGCTTGGTACTCATTTTATGCTTTCCTGTTTCAAACCTCCTGCGGATTCCCCATGTGCAGTTCTCTGAAATGGAGCGGCTCTCGTCCTGTGCCAGCGAGGAAAGAATGGTAAGAAGCACTTCACCTTTTGCATCGAGGGTATTGATATTTTCCTTTTCAAAAATAATTCCAATCCCCAGGTCCTTCAGCTCTCGCACATAGTTCAGGCAGTCCAGCGTATTTCGTGCAAATCGGGAAATGGACTTCGTGATAATCATATCAATTTTCCCTGCCCTACAGTCCACAATCATGCGGTTAAATTCATCCCTCTTCTTTGTGTTAGTTCCCGAAATTCCCTCATCCGCATAAGTCCCTGCATATTCATAAAGAGGATTTTCACTGATGTAATTGGTGTAATAATTGACCTGATTCTCATAGCTTAATAACTGTTCTTCTTGGTCGGTTGACACTCGGCAGTACGCTGCCATTCTCAGTTTCTGTACTGCTTGCGCTGTTCCTGATTCCGCAGTCGAAATCTGCTTTGCTGGTATAACAGTAATGCTTCTTGCCATTCTGAATCACCTCCTCCACTACTGTCTGTTCCGTAATGTTCAATCCCTGCAATTCGGTATCATCAATCCTTATCCCCTTACATGCCTTGACACCCTTTTCGATGTAGGTACTGCAGAGCCACTGGATTTTCTTTTTATAAACCTGTCTGCGCCGGAGCGTTTTTCCGCAATAAGGGCAAATCAGCATTCCACTTAAGGGATAGCGGTTCTGGAACTTCATTGTGTTGTCCTGCCCAATGTTCCTGTCACGCTTTCTCTGCTCCCTTACCTCCTGCACCCTTTCCCATACTTCCGGCGATACGATAGGTTCGTGATTTTCCGAAATGTAATAACTCTGCACTTCTCCATTGTTTTTCTTTGTATGGTTTCTTTTGTTTTCAGGGGTGTAATACTTCTGCAGATGGAAGTCTCCTTTGTACTTCTCATTGCAAAGCATCCCGTTAATGGTCCCGCTCTCCCATGTGGTTCCCGTCACCGTTTTTACGCCCAAATAATCAAGCAGCTCGCCAATCCTTGACGAGCCAACATTCATCAGATATAGGTCAAAATTCAACTATTGCCTCTTGCCGGGTATTCTTTATAATCCATATATTTATGTATTTTTCCTATTTCACGAGTTCCGTAAGCCACGGAGCCATAGGCTTTGCGACTACTCTCGCATTCAAATATGCCATTTCCAATGTAAGACAGGTATTGCCTAAATAATATCCATCCATAACCGTCAAGGTCATGGCAAGATCAGGTTTCTGCATATTTGTCAGATATACCGGAAGCAAATACTGTACTCGCCCCTGATATCCCTGGGGGACTACAAGCCCCGGTTCTATCACTGCCTTCCTTCTTCCAAGCTCAACCGCTGTTTCGAGCAAAAGCGGCAGATTTTTCGCTTTCCGAATTTTGAACGGAATGCGTTCCAGGTTCTCTTCATCCCCTAATATGTGATTTACGTTTACTCTTATAGGCCACTCTGGATTAAAGTTAATGCCACTCTGCGCCATATGATAGACGGGCTTTTGTGGTAATGGCTCTATGTATCTTAACTTCGGATACATCTCATCACAAAATCCTCTAAAATACCAATCTCTCAAAGAATCTGAATAATTGTTTCTTTCAAAATATCCATAAATCCCCTTGTACTGTCGTGTGTATAATCCTGTATGAAAGCAGGCACACTCATTCTCCAAATGAAAAATGCCATCTGCTTTTCTGGTATCGCTTTCTGAATTAAAATCAATAACCTGTTTGCGAAAAATTGTATGTATGTACCGTTCCAAAATAGGTGTGACTGTGTTCTTTGTCTCTCGGCTCGGCTTTCTAAATTTCCATGATTCCGGCAACGCCAACCTTTCTAATTCTTCTAAC
Source organism: Roseburia sp. OF03-24 (assembly GCF_003463035.1). Lineage (NCBI taxonomy): Bacteria > Bacillati > Bacillota > Clostridia > Lachnospirales > Lachnospiraceae > Roseburia > Roseburia sp. OF03-24. The sequence continues at coordinate 73,750 of NZ_QSCK01000020.1, forward strand.
TGTCCATACCAATCCGGTACATATGCAAATTCAAATAAATCTGGTGCTATCATATGTTTCCTCTTTTCCTGCGGTTTTCTGTACTCATATCTGTTTTCTGTCTTTGCTTCAATCTCTTTCATCATGAGCCTCCTTTAGTTTTTTGAAATATAAAATAGGTGTATCGCAATTCTATTATTCTATGAATTGCGATACACCTACCAATGCGCCTTTATCCATGTGCAAATTTCAGTAACTTCAATAAACATCGTATTCTGTGCTGTTTCCTTGCTTCCATATGATTTCTCCTTTATGATGTAATTTATTTCATCTTTCTCCTGTACTCTGTTGTAATTCATAATATCCACCCTGTAGTGTAAACTATCCCTGAGGTGAATTGTAATGCATGACTATGTAAAAAATCTTGCGAAGGTAGTTCGGGCTGCCAGAGAAGAAGCCCATCTATCTCAAGCAGCATTAGCTGAACAAATAGGTTGTGATGAACGTACAATACTAAACATTGAAAACGACCGAGGGAATCCCAAGTTCGAAGTATTGTGCCAGATCATCGCTTATTTACACATTCCTGCAGACCAGATTTTCCACCCCGACGCAGCCACGGACGGGTTGAAAAAACAAAAACTGTTATTGATGCTACAGGAATGCAATGAACAAGAGGCAGCCGAGATTCTTCCAGCAATTGAATACCTCTTAGCACTCATACATAAAAGAGGCAATTCAAACGAGTAAAGGAACCAGCTAATCCATTGTGATTCTGGTTCTTTTCTTTTTGTTGCCATTTCTAAATCTTACTCTTGTAATATTTCAATTATTACATAAGTAAGATTTCAAGTCAATATCTTTTTTCCGAAATTGACAATTGCAGAAATAACGTCTATAATGTATTTATTACACCCGTAAGATTTAAGGAGGGATTTAAAATGAGCAATCTGCCACAGATTTCAGAAGCTGAATTTGAAGTCATGAAAATCGTATGGAAACATGCTCCGATCAGCACAAATGAAATAACAGACAAATTATTACAGACTACAAACTGGAGTCCGAAAACGATACAGACTTTAATCAAACGCCTCGTGACCAAAGGCGCTCTGACTTATGAGAAACAGAGCCGAGTATTTGTTTACACCCCAGTTGTAAAAGAAAATGAATATATTGGTCAGGAAAGCAACTCTTTTCTGGAACGCTACTATGATGGAGATATCACTGCCATGCTGTCTGCATACATTGAGAATGACAGACTGTCTGAAACAGAAATAGACACACTCCGCTCCCTTCTTTCCAAGAGGTCAAAAAAAGGAGGCAATTAACGTGGCTAATTTTATGATACGCTTTTTCATATGCAATGTGTTTATCAGCGGTATCATTGGAATTCTTTTGATTGTCAAACGGATATTCAAAAACAGCCTGTCCAGCCGGATGCAGTATAATCTGTGGTTTCTGCTGCTCGGACTTTTAGCAGTTCCATTTATACCGTTCCGTTTCATCGGTCTACCACAAATCTTCTCCTGGCTTGGCAGCCTGAGAAGTTCTCCTTCTTCCGGTGCTGGCACCAATATTGCAGGCACCGCAGAAGCGGTTACAACTGGAAATACAAATTGGATGAACGACTTTACTCTTTCGGTAAATAGTGAGACGCCATCCATCGCAGGATACATACTATTAGGGATATGGATTGTCGGTATTCTCGCCATGATAATATTGGTAATCAAATCCTCTCTCCGCTTACACACTTTGGAGAAATCTGCACTTCCACTTCAAAATCAGGAAGTCCGCAGACTGTATCATCGATGTTTGGAGGGAATGGGGATTCACAGAGATATTCCTGTTTACAGCACCGCATTTTTGAAATCCCCCATTATTGTCGGACTTTTGAAACCGTGTATTTATCTTCCGATTCATCTGATCTCTGATTATGACGAAACCGATATGCGTTATATGCTGTTGCATGAACTACAGCATTACAAACACCACGATGCCATCGCAAATTATCTGATGAACCTCGCCGGAGTGGTATATTGGTTCAATCCTCTTGTGTGGTACGCTCTGAAAGAAATGCGTAATGACAGAGAGGTGGCCTGTGACACTTCCGTTTTGAAAATGCTTGAAGAGGATGCTTACGAGGATTATGGGAATACTCTCATTAACTTTGCGGAAAAAGTATCTCTTACTCCTTTTCCATTTGCTGCCGGCCTTGGTGGAAACATGAAACAGATGAAACGAAGAATCATCAATATTGCCTCATATGAGAAACCAACATTTATGAAAAGGCTAAAGGGCATGACTGCTTTCATGCTGACTGCTGTCCTGCTTCTTGGTCTCGCTCCGATTTTATCTACATACGCAGCAGAGGTCAGCCACTATCAATGGAAAACTTCTTCTGAGAATATTTCCTATGTAGACTTTTCTTCCTATTTTGGAGAATACGAATGCAGTTTTGTTTTGTACAATTTAGGAAATGACTCCTGGAGCATACACGATATGGATCATGCAACCTTACGAGTTGCACCAGATTCTACATACAAAATATATGATGCATTATTCGGCTTAGAGGAAGGTGTCATTACACCGAAAGATTCCTTTATTGCATGGAATGGCGAAACCTATCCATTTGAAGCATGGAATGCGGATCAGACTTTACAGTCTGCAATGAATTCCTCCGTGAATTGGTATTTTGAATCTGTGGACGAACGGCTTGGAGCCGCTAACATTTCCAACTATATTGAGGAAATTGGGTATGGAAACGAAAATATAAGTGGTGATTTCTCCACTTATTGGATGGAATCTTCCTTGAAGATTTCCCCAATAGAGCAGGTCGAACTTCTAACCAGGCTGCAGAATAACAGCCTTGGCTTCGCCCCTGAAAATATCAATGCAGTAAAAGATGCCATCTGCCTTTCCTCTTCCGATGCCGGAACATTCTACGGAAAGACCGGAACCGGACGTGTGGATGGCCAAGATGTGAACGGATGGTTTATCGGCTATATCGAAACTGTAGATAATACATACTTTTTCGCTACCAACATTGGTGCAGACAGCGATGCTACCGGAGGCAACGCAACTGAAATAACCATGTCTATCTTGTCCGACATGAATATCTGGAAATAAAGAAATCGGGTAAAGGTCATAGTCGTATAATCCTTTGCCCGATTTTTTTATTTTCACTTTATGCATAAAAGCGTTTCAATTATCCAGTTCTATACGTCAAGAATTAGATTTATTATTGATGTATTCTACAATTTCTCCAATAAAAAAAGATATCAATGTCCCAATTGAAACAAACAAACTATCTCTATCACCTAATGATTCAATGAAGATTGAAAATGTAAACGTAAAGTTACTATACATATAATCATAAAAAACATATTTCAGAGAACCTATCAAGAGCATCAACCCGAAAGAAATTAATGCATATATTAGACACAGCAAAAAGCTAATGTCAATGCTGCGTTTGACAATGATTTTTCCCATAAAAAAACCTAAAATAAACCCCCCAATATCAATATATGTATATATAATTAAAAAGCCCAAATAGGCTAAGGCAGCATTATATTTGGGAAATAAATAAAAACAAAGAAAATAAGCTAAAGCCACACATACAAAATATACTAAAAATGGAGAATACGTTCTAACAAACTTTCGCATAAAAACACCTCACTTCACATGTAGATAATCTAATTAAAATCAAAAGCTTATCTTAATTTATTTCATAATACTCTTCACTTCCAATCGCTGACCATGATGTTTTCCACCGTCATTGTGCAATTCTAAATCTGTTTGAGATATCTTATCTTTGCCTTCCATAAGGACTAATCGTCCACTTGCTGAACCAAAAGGCCAGTCTGGTTCTCCGACTGCCTGAAGTGTCAATTCGTATTTTCCATCCGGCGAAACAGATGTATCGCAAGTTATCTTCTTGTAATTTACCGTATACGAAATGCAACACCAAAATACTACAAACAGTGCAATGAGCGAGCCCATAATACATAGCATAAATTTTTTCATTGATATAGCCCCCTTTTTAATGCCCTCGTATATCCAGTTCTTTCAATAGAGAATTTTCGCTTTCCCATGAATATACAATGTAATATCCGGCGTCATTTATTTCTTTCCCAAAATTCAGAGTTTCGTGGTCAATCACATCAATAGACTGTCCTTCCTGAATTTCCACAAGATACTCCCATTCATTGCTTCTGTGATCCGAATAGTAATCATCCAGTTCTTTCAAGGACAACTCGCTCTGAATTAGAATCGCACCAAAATATTGCATCCCGTTTCCGTTACCTGTCAGCTTCCCTGCCCGTGATATTGACTCTATCAGTTCCGTTTTCTCTGGCAGTGGTGTTTCACATAATTCCTTTTCCACTTTATAGGCAATGTTATTATTTATGAATGAAATGGATATTACTCCGCCTATCAATACAACTGCTACCAATATTCCAACTAATTTTAATTTTTTCATGTGTCCTCCTTTCTTACATCCCGTTCCTTTCTAACACATCTTCTATTGCGTCAATTGCTTTTTTTGCAAAATTTATCTTTGTATCACAAATCAATTCATCATTATCGGATATTTTTATCTCTGCAATAATACGGTCATTGCCTTCTACATATTCCGTATTGCCGCCTATAGTCATCCAAATGATTTCTACATCTTCCTGTGCTATTTCCCCCTCTATTTCTACTGTAAATTGCACCCCATCGAAAAACGCTGCTTCTGATTGTGCATTTATAACTAATCCTATATTATTCACGGCACAGCCGTGAAAGTGGCTGAAAACCACA